>JAHIKF010000497.1 GCA_018897875.1 Pseudomonadota bacterium
AGCGATCAGGGCCTCGGCCACCGCCAGGGTCATCTGGGTGTCATCGGTAAACAAGGCCGGCGCAGGCAGCTCCTGGATACCGTCCGGGCCGTAGCGTTCCCGAATTCCTTTCAATTCCCAGAATTCCACCGGCGACCCCAGGGTATCCCCCAATGCCAGACCGTACATCATTCCCAAGACCTGTTCCATGCGTCTCCTCTCAGGGCTTTCTCTTAGTTATTGACCATTGGGCTGAAAAGTTCAAGGTTCAAAGTTAGGAGTATGCCCATCAGGAACTTTTCATAATTTACGGGCGGGCCAAATGCCCATGAATGACTATCCTGAAACCATAGAGCCCTGTCGGCAAGACTAGGGTTTCGGGACGACGGGTTGGGGGTTAGGACCCATAATCGGGGGATCCGGGGGTCTTCCGGCCACCGCGACCTTAGCCATTGGAAGTCCCAAGGCGGCCTGCTCCAGCTCGATTTTCTCGCAGATGGCGTGAGCCAAAACCTGATGGCCTTCCTTGTGCAAGTGGCCGCTGAAATTGGTGAACAGCGCCCGGAAATCCCTCCTGGAGAAGACATCCTTCATGGAGATATGATAGGTCCCCGGGCCTACCAGGGTTGCCCCCAGGGGGTCCAAACCATGGTCGCTGAGGTAAAGGCCATGCCGGGGGTCTTCTTCCAGTCGGCACTGGGTGACGAGGATGATGGGAATACGGCGCTGGCGCAGCATGGCCACATTTTCTGCCGCGGTCTCCTCCGCCAGGCGAATGCGGGCCGCGATCTCCCGGGGATCTTGGGCCGCCGCCACCTGGGCGTCGGCGTCATTGGCAGCGTATTTCAAGCGGATCGCCTCAGGCACCAGGGGCCAGAACACCTTCTCGAGCTTGGCCTCATACAGCCGCCGGAAAATGAAGACTTTCATCAGCCAGTGCCGGGGGTGCCACCCCTTGAATTCCTGGCTGCGGCGCCACTCCCGCTCATCTTCCCACTTATTGGTGTCGTTGATATGCAGCACGACGAGACTGGGTTCGTACTCCAGGATTTTCTGGAGCACGACCTGACAGCGGCGAGGCCCGTAGCCGGGAAGGGCCAGATTGATGGACTCGGCGGCAATATCGTGCCGGCGCAATTCATCGCCCAGGAACCAGGGGTAGGCCGTTTTGAAGCTGGGCCCCCGGGGGACGGAGTCGCCCACCACAAAGATGCGGAAGGTCCCCGGGGGCCGATGGCGCTTGAAGGTCTGGGGGTGGAAGCGCCGCCCCCCCGCCCGGAAGAGTTCCACCGTGCCGTCGGCGCGCTCGGCGAAGCCCGCCTGGGGATTGTAGCCGTAGTCGAAGCGACCAGAAATATCCTGAGCGAAAAAGACGCGGGCGCCCACCTCCGCCAAGAGCAACAGGCAGACAACCATAAGGCAGGCGGGAGTGATTAGCCGTTTCATCAGAACTGAAAGTAGATAAATTCTTTATCCTGCTCCCCGGAAGACACGATCAACAGGATCATCATAACGTAAACCAGCCCCCGGGCCACCCAGGGGACGTGATCCAGGGTGGCTTCATCCCGGTATTTCCAGGCCAGACCCTGGAGCAGAATTAAGGGGAGGATATGGATCAGCAGCCAGAGCAAGGAGGATTGCCAGGCAAGCCCCAGGGACGGGTCCCAGTTGCCCAGGGCCGCGAACCAGACCCCCAGATGAGAGACGCTGGGGCTGCGGAAAATGGCCCAGCCCACCAGGGTGAAGACCAGCATCAGGGGTAATGCCAGGGCATCGCGCCAGGTCCAGGCCCCGTCTTTGGCCTGCAAGCGATTAAAAGGCGGCAGCACCCGGTAGAGAATGAGCAGGGCGCCGTGATACGCCCCCCAGAGGACAAAGACCCAGTTGGCGCCGTGCCACAGGCCGGCCAGGAGCATGACGATGGCCAGATTCCGCAGGGTGTCCCACCTGGCGCCGCGATTGCCGCCCAAAGGGATGTACAGGTAGTCCCGGAACCAGGTGGACAGCGAAATGTGCCACCGGCCCCAAAATTCCGAGGGCGTTCGGGAAAAATAGGGGAACTTGAAATTCTCCATGAGGTCGATCCCCAGTAGCTTGGCGGACCCCCTGGCGATATCGGTGTAACCGGAAAAATCGGCGTAAATCTGGAAGGCGAAGGCCACCACCCCGATCACCGCCCAGTAACCGTTGAGGCTGGTCTGGGGGTCAAAGGCATAGTTGGCCAGGATGGCGCAGTTATCCGCCACAAAAACCTTTTTAAAGAACCCCACCAGCATCAGCCGCAGGCCGTCCTGGACATGGGAATCCCGGAAACTGGCCCCTTTTTCCAACTGCGGGATCAGATTTTTGCCTCGTTCGATGGGCCCTGAAACCATCTGGGGGAAAAAGGCGTCGAAGGTGGCGAAGGTGAGCAAATCCGAACACGCCGGGCTCTGGCCCCGATAAATATCGATGACGTAACCCAGCGATTGGAAGGTGTAAAAGGAGATGCCCACGGGCAGAATGATGCTCAGCATACTCCAGTCGGCGTTAAAACCCACCGTTCCCAGGAGCGACTTGAATGAACCGATAAAAAAGTTGAAGTATTTGAAGAATCCCAAAATGGCCAGGCAAAAGACCACGCTCAAGATCAGGTAATATTTGGGGCGCCGGTCCCGGGCCAGGAGCCCGATGGCTTCATGGCCCCCGAAAAACGCCAGGCCCGTGCCAGCGCTGATGAGCAAGAGGGACTGATTGATGCCGGAGGCGGGCAGCCAGACATAACAACCCAGGCACCAGGCGGCCGGCAGCAGGGCCAGGCCCAGGACCTGCCAGGGGCCTTTTTTCCGGCCGGCAATGGCCAGGCCGCAATTGTAGTCGATGACCGTGGTGGCCAGCACCAGGGCCAGGAATCTGACGTCCCAGCAGCCGTAGAAGAAATAGCTGGCCGCCAACAACAACAGTAACCGCCGTCTTGGCGGTAGGAGCCAATATGAGATGACGATGACGGGAAGAAAAATGAAATACTGCCAGGAAATGAAAGACATAACCTTCCGGTATGGTTACTTGGGAGTTACCTGAGAATTACCGGCGCGCCATCACCTCATAATTAAAGTTACCGGTTTGAAGAATGGCACAAACTGCCCTGGACAAGGAACTTGCGGTTCTCACCTGCGAATTTAACCCTTATTATACTCCATCTCAGGGTAAACAGCCACTTTCAGGAAAGCAAGAGAATTCTCTTTCTGAACGGAAGGCTCAAACTTTCCGGGCCAGGATCAGGAGGCGGGGTTCGCCGCTGATGGGGAGAAAGTATTTGTGCTTTTCCAGGGGACCCAGACCCAGCAACTGACCGGCAGACCCGGCCGCCTCCAGTTCGCCCAGGGCCAGATGCACGCCCTTGAGGGCCAGCACCACGCCGCCCGGGGCCAAGAGCGGCGCCGCCAGCTCCAGCAGGCGGGGGAGGATAAAGGCCGCCCGGGAGACCACGGCCGCCACCTTCGGCTCCCACTTGTGGGCCAGGGAAGGGGTGAGATGGGTCTGGACCACGAGGGCGCCGGTCAACTTGAATCGAGCCACCAGATACTCCAGAAACGCGGCTTTTCGGTCTCGAGCCTCGACCAGGGTCAGGGCCAGCTGCGGCCGGGCCAGCTTCAGCACCAGTCCGGGGAAGCCGCCGCCGCTGCCCAGGTCCACCAGGGAGGCGACGCCGTCCAGAAACGGCAGCACTGCCAGGGAGTCCAGGAAGTGCTTGATAACGATATCCCGGTCGGTCTTGAGCCCGGTTAAATTGGTCTTGGCGTTCCAGAGCTTGAGCTCTTCCAGATAGGTTTGCAGGTGCTCCAGGGTGGCGGGGGCCAGTTCCAGGCCCAGTACCCCCGCGCCCTCCTGAAGTAAGTCCAGGGGAGCTTTATGCGCATCTTTTGAGTGCATGAACCGCCAATCCTGGCTTATGCTTGCCCTAATCGAGCAGCAGTAGATACGGCGGCGTGGTGCTCTTGGAGCCGTAATCATAAAGGACAAAGAGCATTTGGGTCGCGCCGGTGGCCGCTTCCACTTTCAACTCTTGCAATTCACCCAGGCCCCGGCCGTACCATCGCACATGGGTAATGCCATAGGGAAGGCTGCTGAGTCCATACTCGAAGTTCACGAGATTGGGATCGGTTGTTTTGTCGAGAACAAACCAGACCAGCACGTCCTGAAAAGTGCCCGCCGGCACAGTCAAACTGGGAAGCTTGGCGAGATACCACCCCACATCAGCTTCCAGGGGGTTATCTATCAAGGTATCCAGCGGCATGACCCGGGGCAGGCGAGCGGGCGGGTCAATCTTGCCGTTGGAGGTCGCATAAAGGTTCAGATTGGTGGCATCCCAATCAAAAATTACCCAAATGCAGCGCGTAGCGTCCGGAGTGGCGAAATCCCCCATACGATATTTACCAACATAATCTCCAGACATTTCAACGTTAAGGGTGACGAAAAAGATGGACAAAATGTAGGGATAGGAAAAGATAAATGAGCTCCATTGACCTGCGGTCCTCATCCTGTAGTCGTACAAATCGATATCAGCGGAGTAGGCCTGGGCCAGCGGCAGGAAGGAGACTAAACTCCACAACAGCAGGGAGCGTCCGAGCATTTTCAGGGTCATGGCGGTATCCCTCTCAAGGAAACATCAGGTACCTACCGCCTGCGTGAACCTTCCGGAAACGGCGCAGCTGAACCATCGCAGGGGGATAGAACTAACTATAGCGCAACATTGGTAAAAAAAACATTTTTAAAGAGTTCCCTAAAATATTTTGATCATTCGCCGCCACCAGCGGGGTCTTCTTCATTTCCCCAAACAGAACTGGCCGAAGATGCGGTCCAGGATGGCTTCTCCCACTTCCTCCCCGGTGATCTCCCCCAGTTCATGGATAGCGGACCCCAGTTCCAGGGCCACCAGTTCCCAGGGCGGCTCCGGGGCGCAATTTCCAAAATTTTCATAAGGGTCCAACAGTCCCTGGGCCTGGCCCAGAAACGTCAGGCATTGCCGGAGGTGTTCATGGTGGCGGGCCTGGGTGATGACCTCGCCGGCCACCCTGAGACCGCCGCCCAGGGCCTGGGCCACGATTTCCTCCTTCAAGGCCTCGATGCCCTGGCCGGTCTTGGCGGAGATTTTTGTCCGGGGCCAGGCGGTGTGTCCCGATAACTCATCTTCCGAGAGCTTGGGCGTGAGGTCGATCTTGTTGACCACCACCAGCCCCGGTTGCCCGGCCATCTCCGCCAGGGCCGCCCCATCTTCCGGGGCGGCAGAGACGCTGGCGTCCACCAGGTAGAGGACCAGGTCCGCCTGCCGCAGCCGCTCCCGGGTGCGCTCGATGCCCAATTCCTCCACCCGGTCCTGGGCCGGGCGCAGGCCGGCGGTATCGCTGAAACGCACCACCACGCCCCCCAGGGTGATGGACTCCTCCACCAGATCCCGGGTGGTGCCGGGGATCTCGGTGACGATGGCCCGCTCCATGTCCAGGAGGCGGTTCAACAGGCTGGACTTGCCGACGTTGGGACGCCCGGCGATCACCACCAGCAGCCCCTCTCGCAGGAGCCGCCCGGCCTCATAGCTGTCGGCCAGGGTTTTAAGAGACTCCGCCTGCAGGGCAATCCCATCCCGGACCAGGGCCGGTGGCAACTCCCCGGCTTCTTCCGGAAAATCCAGGGCGGCCTCCACCCGGGCCAGAAGGTCCAGAAGGTCTTGCCGCACCCGGGATAGCCTGCGCCCCAGGCCGCCTTTAAGGTGCGCCGCCGCTACCTGGAGGTGAGTTTCGGTCCGGGCCCGGATGACCTCCAGAACTGCCTCCGCCTGGGTCAAATCGAGGCGCCCGGAAAGAAACGCCCTCAAGGTAAACTCTCCCGGGCGGGCCAGACGCGCCCCCGCGGCCAGGGCCAGGTCCAGGATGCGCCGCAAAACCCCGTAGCCCGAATGGCAATTGATTTCCACCACGTCTTCCCGGGTATAGGTATAAGGCGCCCGCATGAGGGTGACCATGACCTCATCGATGATTTCATCCTGGGGGTCGACGATGTGGCCCAGATAGAGCCGGTGGGACTGCCACGTGGAGTGGGAGCGATGGGGGCGGAAGAGGCGGCGGGCGATGGCAAAGGCCCGCGGGCCGCTCAGTCGGACGATGCCGATCCCCGCTTCACCCAGGGGGGTGCTGATAGCCGCAATGGTATCGGCCGCACCATGGGAAGTCATGCCGGGCCGGCGGCATCCTCCCGGCTTTCCTTCTTTTTGGCCGGTGAAATGACCACCTTCTTGTAGAGGCCTTCGCCCCGGCTGATGGTCTTCAAAGCCTTGTCATCCTGAAGGGCCATGTGCACGATGCGGCGATCATAGGGATTCATGGGATTGAGCGTCATGGACCTGCCGCTGCGCTTGACCTTGTCGCCGTACTTTTGGGCCAGCAGCGCCAGGGCCTCATTGTGGCGGGCCCGGTAGGCTTCCACGTCTATGGCGACCCTGACCTTCTTCCGGGTCTGCTTCGCCAGCATCTTGGTAATGAGATATTGCAGGGCGTCCAGGGTCTGGCCTTGCTTGCCGATGAGCAGGCCGGCGTCGGAGGTTTCAATGAGAAGGTTGATCCGGTCTTCTTCCTGAGTCGCGGTTACCGTGGCCGGCTCTTGCATCTTCGCCAGGGTCTGCTCCAGGATTTTTTGGGCCAGGGCCAGCAGATCATCCTCCGGCCCTTGCGACTGCGCGGCGCGAATCATGGCCTTCCGGCCTCCCAGACCAAAAAATCCGGGGGACCCCACCGAGACAATTTCTATCTCCAACTCCTCCGAAGGAACCTGGAAATGGGCGCAGGCATTTTCGATGGCCTCTTCGGTGGTTTTGCCTTCAAACTCCAGAAACTCCATCAATACTTCCCCTGAGACCTACGTAAGGTACTTATTGGTATAGTACTGCTGGGCGATTGACAGAACGTTGTTCACCAGCCAATAGACTACCAGACCGGAGGCGAAGTTCAAGAACATAAACGTAAAAATCAAGGGCAAGAACATCATCATCTTGGCCTGGGTGGGATCCCCGGTGGATGGCGTCATTTTTTGTTGCAGGAACATGGTGGCCCCCATGACGATGGGGGTGATGAGCAAGGGGTCCTTGGCGGATAGGTCCGCCAGCCAGACGATGTTGGTAAACGGCAGAGTGGGGAGAAAGGAGGCATGGCGCAGTTCGATGGCATACCCCAAGACGTTGTACAGGGCGATGAACACCGGCAACTGCATCACCATGGGCAGGCACCCGGCCATGGGATTAACCTTGAAGGTACGATACAGGGCCATGAGCTCCTTGTTCATGGTTTCTTTGTCGTCTTTGTATTTCTCCCGGAGCTTGGCCACCTTGGGCTGGAGCTTCGCCATGTCCTTCATGGACTTGTAGCTCTTGTGGTTGGGATACCAGAAGACGATCCGCAGCAGGATGGTCAGGATGACAATGGCCCAGCCATAGTTGAACGAGTAGCGCTCCAGCCAATTCAAGAAGGACAGGAGCGGTTTCCCCAGGAAGTCAAACCAGCCGAAGTCGACCGCCCGGCCCAGCCCCAGAGGCTTGAGATCGTCCAGGTTTTTGGGGCCGAAATAGAGGACGTAGGAAAACTGGGCCACCTGGCCCGCGGCCAGGGCCTCCACCGGGATCCTGACGCTGGCCACCATGGGCGCTTTCGGCGCCTCGCTCAGGGTAACCCAGGACTTGGCGGAATCGGGGATGATGGCGGTCATGAAGTAGCCTTCGTCCAACCCGGCCCACTCCACCTTGCCGGCAAAGGTCTTGGGTTCCTTGAGGTCGCCGCTCTTGATGTCTTCGAGCTTATTATTGATGGAGCCGTTGAACCCGAGGAAATGGAAGCGGTCGGCCTCTTCCCCGGCAAAATTCTCGCTCAGGTCCAGATTGAGCTGGCCATCCAGAGGCTGGCCGGTATTATTGGTCACCTGGACCGCCAGGTCGAAGCCGTAACTGTCGCCCTTGAACGTGAACGTCTTGACCAGGGTCAGACCCTCGGGGCTGACGCAGGTAAATTTCACGCTGCCCTTGTCTCCGGCCTGGAGGTTGAGGGCCGAGGTCGAGGCCTCATATTGCGCCAGCCCCGGCAGGTTGAGGGTTTTCCCGACCCAACTCATGGTCAGGGGCAATTCATTGGCGCCGCCCTCCCGCACCAGGTCCTTGTCTTTGAGGCCGTTGGCGGCCGGGTCGAGATAGCGATCGACCTCAAAGGCCACGGGCCCCAGTTTAAAATGATAGATGGGCTCATAGGGGAGGCGATCTTTATATTTCTTCAACCGGAAGCTCTTGAGCCGACCCCCCAGTTCGGTAAATACCGCCTTAAACGAAGGGGTGTCCACCACCACGTCTTTGGCCGGACGGGTCGATGACGCCGTCACCGGCGTCGACGCCGCCGGGGTGACCGGCGCCGCGGCCGCAGGCGGGGCCTGCGCCGGGGACGCCGGTGACGCCGGGGCTTTTTGGCTGACAGCAGAGGGCGCCGCGGGGCGTTTGGTCTGTTCCCCGTAATACATGAACGCCATGAACACTGCAAAACTTAAGGCCAGGGCAATCAAGGCCCGTCTTTCCATAAGAAACTCCTAAGGTACCGGGTCCCACCCCCCGGGATGGAAGGGATGGCAGCGACAGAAGCGCCGGAGGGTTAACCCGAGGCCGCGCCAGACACCGTGACGGCTCAAGGCCTTAGCGGCATACTGGGAACACGTCGGCGCAAACCGGCAGCTACTCGGAAACAGAGGTGAGATCAGCACCTGATAGGCACGGATTATCAGAAGGGCCACGTTAGTCATGGGTTTTCTGCCTGGCCCGGGAGAACAACAGCCGGCCCAACTCCTCTTCGACCTGATGATATCCCAACGCCGAAGCCCCTTTCTTGGCCATGATCACCAGGTCAAAGGCGGGCAATCCGGTTTGGTGGCGGCGAAAAAACTCCCGGAGCAAGCGCTTGACGCGATTGCGCTGGACCGCTTTTCCCATTCGCCGGGTAGCCACCAGCCCCAACCGGGGATGGCCTTCGGCCATGGGCGCCAGGGTCACGCCGAAATGGCGCGTGTGGAACCGCTTACCCTGGGCCTGCGCCCGCAGAAATTCTTGGCGATGGCGGAGCCGCGCCGCCTTGGTGAAACGGGCGGTCCCTTTGGGGTTGGGTTCTGGACAGGGGCAGTGCACCGGCAGTTGGCATCAGGGATGAGGCTCAGGGGCTCCCCACCTCAAACCGACAGGCGTTTCCGGCCTTTGGCCCGGCGGCGCTTGATAATCGCGCGCCCAGCCCGGGTGCTCATCCGTTCCAAAAACCCGTGGGTGCGGTTCCGGCGCAAATTACTGGGTTGATAGGTGCGTTTTGGCATTTACTCTTCCTTATTCTCGGAACTTACTCCAATCATGATATAAACCATTTGTGGGCAATTTTGTCAAGGTCCAGACGTGATTAATCCGGTTCCGGCGTCCAGAGAGGGATGATCATTCACCCGGCGCCGCTCAACTCGCCTGCGTCTAGGTGGCTTTCCCCGAACCCTGGCGAGACTACCCGCTCCCCGCGTTTTTAACAAAATTCTTCAAAATTTACGCCCAGGGGCAGACCTATGCAAGCTATTGAGAGCAGGAAAGGGAGGCAAGATTTTTGCCGGCTGGCCCCCGGACCGGAGGAAGCGAGGATTTTTAAGTTGAATTTTTTCACTAAGTAGGCAAAATAGATAACTGAGGGGTATCTCACGCAGCGATGGCGCTCGGGGAACGGGCGCTTTTTTTGCCCTCTGGGCATCTATACCCCCACCGGCAGCGGTGTTCCCGCCATGCTAAGGAGTAATACCCATGTTTCTTGATCCCATCTTAGGCTGGTTCTCCAACGATCTGGCCATTGATCTGGGCACCGCCAACACCCTGGTTTATGTTAAGGGCAAGGGCATCGTCCTGAGCGAGCCCTCCGTGGTGGCGGTCCGCAAGAACGACCGGGACCACCGCACCCGGGTCCTGGCCGTGGGCCGGGACGCCAAGATGATGCTGGGCCGTACTCCGGGGAACATCGTCGCCATCCGCCCCATGAAGGACGGGGTCATCGCCGACTTCGAAATCACCGAGGCCATGCTGCGCCACTTCATCCGCAAGGTCCACAACCGGCGGTCCCTGATCCGCCCCCGCATCATCATCGCCGTCCCGTCGGGCATCACCCCGGTGGAGAAGCGGGCGGTCCGGGAATCGGCGGAGTCGGCCGGGGCCCGGGAAGTCTATCTCATTGAAGAACCCATGGCCGCGGCCATCGGCGCCGGGCTGCCCATCACCGAACCCATCGCCAACATGGTGGTGGATATCGGCGGCGGGACTTCCGAAGTGGCGGTCATTTCCCTGGCGGGTATCGTCTATGCCAAATCCGTCCGGATGGGGGGCGACAAGATGGACGAAGCCATCTTGCAGTATGTCAAACGGACTTACAACCTCCTCATCGGGGAGCGCACCTCCGAGATCATCAAAACTACCATCGGCAACGCCTATCCGGGGAGCGAGGTTGAGTCCATGGACGTCAAAGGCCGGGACCTGGTCACCGGCATCCCCAAGATCATCAATGTCAATTCCGACGAGGTCCGCCAGGCCATCCAGGAACAGATCGATACCATCGTCGCCGCGGTCAAGGCCGCCCTGGAGCAGACTCCCCCCGAGCTGGCGGCGGACATCGTGGACCGGGGCATCTATCTCACCGGGGGCGGCGCCCTGCTGAAGAATTTGGATACCCTGCTGCACCAGGAAACCGGCCTGCCCATTAAAATCGCCGATGATCCCCTGTCCACCGTGGTCATGGGCTCCGGCAAGGCCCTGGATAATCTCAACATCCTCAAAGAAGTGATGGTGGATTGAGGCGGTTAGATGTGGACCACCCAGGTCGCTACCGCACCCCGCTCCTTTTAGCCCTGACCCTGCTGCTGGTCTTTACGGTCCTGTCCTTGAGCCTCAAGAGCTCGCCGGCCTTGAGAAAGGTACAGGGGCTGGTCGTTTCCATGACCGCCCCCGGTTTGGAGGGGCTTTCGTACGTGGGCCGCAGCGCCAAACAACTCTGGCTGGGCTATTTCTATCTGATAGGGGTGCGGCGGCAAAATGCTGAATTACAGCGGCAACTGGAGGAGTATAAGCAACGGGAGGTCCATTTCCAGGAAGCCGAACAGGCCCTGACTCGCCTTGAAACCCTCCTGGACCTGAAGCGGCAGGTGGCCCTGCCCGTCATCGGAGCCCGGGTCATCGCCTACGACCCCACCCTGTGGTCCCGTGCCGCCATCATCAATCAGGGCAAGGCCCAGGGAGTCAAAGAGGGTCTGCCGGTACTGGCGCCCCAGGGCATTGTGGGGCGCATCGTGGGGATCTACCCCGAGTATTCCAAGGTGATGCTCATCGTGGATCGCAAGAGCAGCGCCGATGCCATGGTGCAGCGCACCCGGATCCGGGGTATGCTCAAGGGCAAAGGCGGCAACCGCTGCTCCCTGGAGTTTGTCCCCAAAAGCGCCGACGTGCAAGTGGGTGACCTGGTGCTGGCCTCCGGGTTGGTGGGCCTCTACCCCAAAGGTCTGGTCTTTGGGAAAGTCACCGCCGCCAACAAGAAAAATCCCGGCGTCTTTCAGGAGATTGAGGTTAGCCCCAACGTCGATTTATCCACCCTGGAAGAGGTTCTGGTGGTGAAAGTGGCCACTCTGGCCTTTCCCGAGCCATGATCGCACCTCTGATTGCCTTCAGCCTGGTGGGCCTGATCATCTTTTACGTGCAGAACCTGGTGTTCTTTCCCTATGTTCACCTGCGTCTGCTGGCCCTGCTGCTGTTCTATGTGGGCCTGCGCCCGTCTTTAGCGCTGCCTTTGGCATTGGGCCTGGTGTTGGGCTGCCTCCAGGATAGTTATGCCACCACCCCCTTCGGGGTCCATTTGGGGGCGTCCCTGGTGCTGGTGGCCATGGCCCGTTATTTCCGGCGGCGCCTGCTGCTCCAGCAGTTGGGGTTCCAGGCCTTGGCCGGCCTGGTCGCCCTGGTTTTACAGGAGGTGTACTTGCAGCTCGGCACCTTCATGCTGAGCTACCAGCCCCTTTTTCCCCACGACCTGACCACGGTGCACGCCATGGAGATCCTGGGTACTGCGGCCCTGGGACCGTTGATGCATCTTTTGGTGCAGGGCGTGCAAGACTCCCTGCGCCGTCTCGGCTGGCGGCCCAGAAGTGACCCCATGCCCTATCAGCCTTTCGGGGAATGAGGCCGGCACAATTCGATTCAAGCCAGGCATTGAGCCTGCTTTTAAAAGTTGCCAGTGGTTAGTGATCAGGAAAAAATGTAGGGTGGGCACTGCCCACCATCCTCATTCTCCGTGCTGCTTGGAAACGGTTCCGTAGGGGCGGTTCGCGAACCGCCCCTACAAAAGCTGTTCATGATTTGCGGGTGGGGCAAACGCCCATGAATGGCCTGTCATGTACCCACGACAGGGGTGATTATGCCCCAGGCCGGCGGATTTTTCCCCGACCCCCGCCAGCCCATTGCCCCGGTTCCCGGGTTGATGACCCGGAGGTTGCTGGTTCACGTAAAGCTGTTATAGCAAGTCAATTCATTGTGTTATGCTAAATAGCTCAACCCCCATCTTTTTATTTCCAACCCTATTTCCAACCTTCACTCTAAAAACCGCCCCCGAAAGGCCAGGATTGTGCTCTTGTCTCTTCGAGGCAGACCATCAATCCGAAAAAACTGAAAAGTACACCGGTGCGAAAAAAGGTTAGGGTAGCAGGGGGGTAGTTTACCAGGGTTTTTTGGCGATTTGTGAAGGCCGATCTCCTGGCCTGGCTCCGGGGGAAGGACAAGGGGAACCAGGAAGAAAAGTTAAGAGGCCGACTGATCCGGGATTATTGGCCGGCCGTAACCCACAACCGGGGGGGGGCGAGGTGCCATGTTAATTTTGACCTTGAAGGAAGAAGAAAAAATTCTCATTGGGGACAAGATCACTGTTATGGTGATAGAGATTCGGGGAAAGCAAATCCGCCTTGGGATCGAGGCGCCGGCTGGCCTTTTGGTTCTGCGGGAAAAGCTGGCGGGAAAAGCAAAGGCATAAAGCGAAACCCCTGGTGCACCGCCAGGACGTCGGCCAGACCCTACCCGGCCGCACACCCCTGCCTGCTGTGCCTACACCCTGCACCGTGGCCCCAGCTGCCCCGGCCAGACCGACCAGTGGTGGTGACCATCATGGGGGTGGCCGCCCCCGGCTCCCTTATCCTCACCACCGGGCTCCAGTCGCAAGTGGACCTCCAACTTCTCTGGCCCTTCAAGGCCGCCTGCCCTTGGTGCCCTGCCATCATCCCGGACGCGGTCCACTGTCCCCCGCCCCCGGCGCCACCGCCACCGCCGTGGGGACGTGAGGGACCGCCGCCCCACATCCATGGTGCCACCAGCCAGGCCCAGGGGAGCAGACCCCGGGAACCGGGCGCAGGCGCTATCGCAGACCCAGAGATGTGGAGTAGTGGCAGCCGGCCACGAGCATGGCGCCGGACATTCTTTCTTATGGCCGCCGCCGCCGCTGCCCTCGGACCTCGGTCGGCCGGCCGCCGCCGCCCCCCGGCCCGGCCCCAGCAGAGGCGCTACCGGATAGACGCTGCCCCCCATGCCCTGCCTGGCTGCCTGGCTGCCATGCCATGCCACTGCCATGCCCTATGTGGATAGGTAGGTAGTGGGGAGGGCATGCCCTTGTCATGCTGCCCTGGCCATGCCCCTGCTCTTTCTCTGCTTGCCCTGGCTACCCTGCCCAGCGCCCTGCCCCTGTGCTACCCAGCGCCCCAGCGCCACGGTACAGCAGCGACCGGCCACCGCCCCTCCCTGCCCTGGCCTGGATGAGAGGGGTACTGTCAGCCCCGGACCCAAACACCGATACCGGGGAAGTACCTTTAACTCCCCCCTTACTTAAATGCTTGGTTGGCACCCGACATCAAAAAATTCGCCTATGCCGCTTTTTCCCCCAGGGACCCCTCCGACAAAAAAAGACCCCCCGGTTTCTTTTCCCCCAAAAATTTTATAAGCAAAAATCCGGCCTGGGTATCGGGTGACGTTGGGCTGGGGCTGTGGCGGCGTCGGGGCGGATAGGGATGGTTCCGGCGAAACCCTGGCCGCGTGGCAAGGCCGGCGTTACCCACCGCTTTTGGCGTCAGCAGCGCGCAATCCCGCGCCCGTGGCCTTGGTCTGAGTCGGAAACCGGACGCCTCGACCCAGGCTTGCCCCCCCCCTGGCGAACCGACCCCCCAAAAATTTTCAAACCAAAAATCCGGCAGGGTGGCGGGCGGCGTTTGACTGGGGCCATGGCGGCGTCGTGGCAGCTGGGGATGGTTCCGGTGGACCCCTGGCCCCGTGGCAAGGTTACCCTATGCCTTCTCATTGAGATTCCCCCTTCCGTGGCCGTGGCGGGGCTGTGGTGGCACTGAGAACAGGTGATTTACCTTGGTTTGGGGGAGGTATGGAGCTGGGCGCATTTCAGGGTGCCGGTGCTCCCGGTGGGCGAGGTCCTATCCTCCCCACAGATGTTAGTGCAAGATATATGGATATTATCTGGCATTTTTCCGGGGGAGGTGATAATTGTTGATAATGGCAAGTTGTACGTAATAGATCCTGTTTTTTCTATTGATTGTGGTGGGTTAGGTACTCCTTTTTTCTCGCATCATTTCCTTCGTGTCAAGTAGTTTTTGATATAGCCTCCTTTCCGGGATGGTGGAGGCAGGGGGCGCCTGCGGAAGACGAGCCCCCAAGAGCTCGTTGGAGCAGGCGCCCCCTGCCGGGTTCGATGCATAAAACCTGCTGCCGTCATGTTTTCAGCTGCGCTCATCCAGTCCTCTGCAGCACCACCGCCATGGCCTGGTGATAGTCCCGTTGCACCTTGAGATTGGACACCCGGCAGTAGCGCTGAGTGGTTTTGATCCGGGTATGCCCCAGGAGATCCTGGATGGTCACCAGGGCGGCGTCGGCATTGAGGAGTTGGGTGGCCATGGTGTGCCGGAGCTGGTGGCACGACACCTTGAGCCTTGCTTGACGGGCGTAATGCTCCAGGCGCTTTTGGATGCCCCGCACCGAGATAGCCTTGCCTCTCCATCTCCCTTTGTCCACCAGGAAGACTTCTTTGATTCGGCTGGCCGGCCTTACCCGGAGATACTGCACCAGGGCCTCATAGGCATCGTCGCTCAAGTAAACTACCCGATCCTTGGCGCCCTTACCCTGATGGACGAACACCTGGCTACGCCGCAGGTCCAGGGCGGCCAGCTTCAGCCGGGCCACTTCCTCCACCCGCAACCCGCACCGGAGCATCAGCATGACCATGGCTCGATCCCGCTGGTGGTGAACGACCTTGAGGAGCCTGCCAACCTCTTCATCCCGCAGATGGCGGGGCAGTGGCCGTGACAGCCGCAAGGCATAACCGCGCTTTACCGGATTGACCATGGCCACCTGCTCTTCTTCAATGAGGTAGTGGTAAAACCCCCGGATGCTGTCCAGATGGCAGTTGATGGTCTTGGGTTGCAGCCCTCTATCCAGCAGGTGATCGAGGTAAGCCAGGAGCTTTTTATGATTCACCGCCTCAATGGGCACATCCACCCATATCACAAACTGCTTTAGCGTGGCCATATAGTTTTTAAGGGTGTGGCCGGAGTAGTTCCGTCTCTTCAAGAACCGGCGGTAATTCA
>JAHIKF010000498.1 GCA_018897875.1 Pseudomonadota bacterium
ATAGCCGAACATGGCGGAGTGTGCCGGGTTAGTGAACACGATCCGGTCATCTTCGCCAGTCATGACAACGCCTTCGGCCATGCTCTCCAGCACCCGGGTCTGGGTTTGCAAAGCCTCTTCCGCCCGTTTGCGTTCCGTAATGTCCACTATGGACGTCAAGACTTCGTTACCAGCATTCTCAGACCCCGGCAGAACGCGTAATCGCAACAGGATATGATTCTTCTTGCCGGTCAGAGTTGTGCTAACGGTCTCAGTCTCGAACCAGGTTTGACCTTCAGCCAGGGCAATTATCGCTTCTTTGAATGCCGGATAGGACTCTGGGGAAAAAATCGAAGTAATGGTAGTGAGGAGTTGCTCTTTACTGTCAGCTTCGTATATTTCCAGGGTGGCCCGGTTGATGTCGACCACCTTGATCAAATTGGCACACTGTTGCAGTTCTTCGGGATGAGCCTCGAAATAGGCTCGGACATCCCGAATCCCGGTATCCTGCAAATTCTCCAGATATGCCCTGAGGTCAGTCATGTCCTCTTGCCAGAGGGAGATGGGCGAATCCTCGAACAAGGCCTGATAATGCGTTTTGCTCTTCTCTAGTGCTTCTTGGGTTTTTTGGCGCTCCGTAATGTCCAGCAAGGTGCCGACAATGGCCGGCCGCCCCTGGTATTCCACCGCCCGCCCGAAGGACTCGCAGTGAATCACCGCGCCGTCTCGGTGCAGACCCCGGAAGGTATAATGTGCCGCCTCCAGTTCACCGGAGAGCCGCCGGCGGATTTTCGAACGGACCAGGGGGAGGTCGTCGGGGTCAATCAGGTCTCTGATCGAAACCGTCCCAGCCATGATTTCTTCCGGCTGGTAGCCGAAAATCTGGGCCATAATGGAATTCACATAGGCGAACCGCTCGTCCTGGATGACGTACACCCCGGCCAAAGACCCTTCCGTGACCACGCGGTAACGGGCCTCGCTCTCTTTCAGGGCATTTTCCGCTTGCTTACGCCGGTCGATATCCCGGAGCACTGCCAGGACGCGGTCCCGCGCTCCGAACCGGATCGGTTTAAGGTGCACTTCAACCCAGAAAACCCGTCCGGCCCGATCCCGGGCCTGCCATTCAAAGACCTGGGGACTCCCGGCCGCCGCCTTGGCCAGCAAGCTCAAAGCCGGCTCCAGTTGCGACCCGGGCCCGCCGCCGCATAAGGCCGTCACCTTCAGCTGCCGGGCTTCCTCCGGGGTGTAACCGAACATCTCGCACATCCCCCGGTTGACCTCCAGAATCTCACCGGTCGTGACATCATGGATCAGGATGGCATCGCTCACCGCATCGAAAATCGCCCCGCAATCAGCCTGAGAAATATTCATGGCGGGTCCTGCCCTCACATTTTCTTGCCCTTCCACTCTCTTGCGCCCCCTGCAGTTTATTCAGTCTAAACTAGAGGTTATCAATTATATTATAGCGCTAATTTGCCGATTTTCCAAGAAAATCAGGATGGTTCCCCAGCTGCGGCCAGGAGCAATTCCTGGGTTACCAGGTTTAACAAGCCCCAGACCGCAACAAGGAACCAGAACCGGTCCAGGTGGGCCGGCAAGGTAAACGAAACCTGGGCGGGGAACTCATCGTCCGCTTGCCATAAAATGACCTCCACCGCCAGCCCGGGCTTTAAATTTCCTCCGCCACAGGCTTGAAACACCCGGACCTCCGCCCCCCGACCGTCCCCTTCCCCTCGTGCATCGCCGGTCAAACTCAATTTAGAAGGTTTTTGGGATTCGACATCATGTTATAGTTATTTTTATGAGATAGCTAAATACATACGTTACTTAGGCGGGATATGCAAAAATTCTTCTATCCGCGCAGTGTGGCCGTGGTGGGAGTCTCCGACGACCCTGCCAACCTGGCCCAGGGAATTGTCGCCAATATGTTGCACTTCAAGTACCAGGGGAAGATCTTCCTGGTGGGACGCCGGCCCGGTACCATCTTCGGCTTGCCGATCTTCCCGGGGCTAGCCGACCTTCCCGAGCCGGTGGACCTGGCGGCCATCCTGGCGCCGGCACGGGTCGTGCCTTCCCTGGTGCGGGAATGCGGCCAACTGGGGATTTCCCGAGTCGTGGTGGAATCGGCCGGTTTCTCGGAGTTGAACCAGGCGGGACTGACCCTGGAAGCGGAAGTGCGGGCCGCCCTCAAACAGTACGGCATGCGTCTGGTAGGTCCCAATGGCCTGGGCCTGGTCAACCTGGACCTCGGCCTGGCCCTGCCCTTTGCCCAGATCGGCTCCCGCATAAACCGGGGCCGCATCTCTATCATTGCCCAGAGCGGCGGGGTGGCCACCCATGTGTTGGCCTGGATGACCAAAGAAGGCCTGGGCCTCAATAAGTTTCTGAGTCTGGGCAATAAACTTGATGTGGCCGAAAATGAGGTCCTGGAATACCTCCTGGAGGACCCGGGCACCGCCGCCATTTATATTTATCTGGAAGGGGTTGAGGACGGCCGCGGGCTCCTTAAGGTCGCCAACCGGGCCACCAAGCCCATCTACTTGCATCTGGCCAATATAGGGCCTGAGACGGCCGCCATTGCCCAATCGCATACCGCCTCCCTCACCACCGATGAGCGGGTGTTGGAAGCCGCCTGCCGGCACAGCCGCATCATCCGGGTCAAGACCCAGTCCGAGTTCCTGAACGCCGTCAAACTGGTGGACCAGCCCCCGGTTCGGGGTAATCGCGTGGTGGTCTTTTCCCGCAGCGGCGGCGAGGCGGTGGTCGCCGCCTATGCCTGCCGCCAGTTTGGCTTCACCCTGCCGCCCCTGTCCGACCGGTTGGTTCAGTCCATCAAGGCGCGTTCCCGAGCCGGGGTTATCCACCCCGCCAACCCCATCGACCTGGGCGATGTCTTTGATTTTACCCTCTACACCGACATCATGGCCGCGGTGTGCCGGGACCCCGAGGTGGACGCGGTGCTGTTCCATTACGGGCCCATCGCTGAGTTTGAACAGGAACCCGCCCGCAAAATGGCCCGGCGCATGCTGGAGTTGGCCCGGGAGGCGGAAAAACCCCTGGCCATCACCGTGCTCTGCACCCCGGACGAAGAGGACTTTCTCCGGGACACCCTGGGGGTGCCGGTGTTTCATTTTCCCGAGGACGCGGTGGCGGCCCTGGCGGGGAGCCGCGACCTGGCCGCCCGGGGAGAAATCCTCAGCCCTCAGGCCCTGCCTCCACTGCCTTCGGCCGCCACCATTGCCGAGACGCTGGCGGGCCCCAACCCGGAGGGTTTTCTTCCCCTGGCCCAGGCCCTCACCGTGGTCGAGTCCCTGGGCCTCTCCCTGGCCTCCTGGGCCGCGACCGCCACCCCGGAAGAGGCGACGGTTGCGGCCGGCCGGTTGGGGTTCCCGGTGGTGCTCAAACTCTCGGCCCCCAGCCTGATTCACAAAACCGAGGCCGGCGGGGTGGAACTGGACTTGCACGATGCGGTGGCGTTACAAAAAGCCTTCGGCCGGCTGGCCCAGGTGGCTCAGAGCCACCTGCCGCCCCACGAGGCCTGGCAGGTCGTGGTCATGTCCCAGGTAGCCGGCGGCCAGGAACTGCTTCTGGGAGCCCGCCGGGATGACTCCTTCGGCCCCGTGGTGGCCTTCGGCGCCGGGGGCGTCGATACCGAAATCCTGGATGACGTTGCTCTCCGGCTAGCCCCCCTGAACCCGGCCCAGGCCCGGGAACTCATGGCCGAAACCCGCATCGGCCGGATCCTGGCAGGTACCCGGGGCCGGCCGCCGGCCGACCTGGACAGCCTGAGCCGGGCCCTGGCGGCCCTGTCCCAATTGATGCTGCAGTTTCCCCAGATCCGGGAGGTGGACCTCAACCCGGTGCGGGTCTTCCCGGGGAAATCGGGGCTGCTGGCCCTGGATGCCCGCATCCGGGTGGATGCTTAAACTGCGCCGAAGCTATGGGAGTGTGACGTTTCACCATTAATATGGCAATTAAAGTTGGGGGTTTTCTCCCCCCCTTTTCTCAAGGGGGGGTCAGGGGGGATTAAATAAGTGCCTAATAATCCCCCTAAATCCAGCAGTGTCCGGTTTGGTTTTTGCAAATGAGGCTGATCGTTATGTGTAGTCCAACAGTTCAAAAATTCGCTGACGCACTTACTGCTCCGAGAAGATTAATTCCCCCTCACCCTGAACCTCTCCCCCATTGGGGGAGAGGGGAAAAAGTGGAACCGATTTAATGCCTTATGGTTACTAAACCCGGCGACATCAGC
>JAHIKF010000051.1 GCA_018897875.1 Pseudomonadota bacterium
TCTCTCTTTTTAAGCCACCGAGATTCTTCACTCCGCTACGCTCCGTTCAGAATGACATGAATATTCAATGTCTTTTGACTGCAACTTCGTATAACACCAAGCGCTCTCGTGGCGCACTATCTTGCCACATTTTGCAGTTATCATCAGGAGAGAAAAAATTCCATATCTGATCTGGATATGGGAAGTTTTGGCCTCAGGATAAATTTTGGCATGGGGCAGATAGCAAACCACCACCCCGACATGGATGATCAATCGTCTGATCAAGATGGGGGCCAGGGTTTCTTACCATATTTGAAGGTGGCATGTGCATGTGGCCATCGCTTTCCCTCCATCTCACCATGATCCGGCGGGGCGGGGTGTTCACCTTCACGGCCGCGACGCATAATCTGGTGCGCCTACGCAACCTGACGGCGGCGGTTTCTCCCTGAACCGAAACAGATGCCGGGTAACCGATAATTCTGCCGACAATCGGCAACCGAAGGAGACCGCGGCCCAGGTTTATCCGTGAATTTGCCTGTCATAAGGGTGCCAAAATCGTCCTAAAACAGGAAACACAGCTTAACTAAGCCGGGTAAGGAATAATACTATTAAAAATAGTTAGTTGAGGAGAGGACCGGAACGTAGGGGCGGTTCGCGAACCGCCCCTACAGGGCCATATTGGTAAGGTCGCACCCTTAGAGAAACCCTGGTTTCCCTTTACCATCTCCCCGGCAAAGCTCACGCCCGCCACAGCAGAAACGGGGCGCCCTCCCGGTTCAACCACCGGCGCCGGGCGGCATAGTCCGGCAGGATTGCGGCCACCTGGCCCCAGAAGCGGGGGTTGTGCCCGGTAACCTTAAGGTGCGCCAGTTCATGCACCACCACGTAGTCGATGACCGCCGGCGGGCACAGGATGAGGCGCCAGTTGAAGCGGAGCTTGCCGTCGGGATGGCATTCGCCCCAGCGCCGCTTCCAGCCTTTGAGTTCCACCGGTCCCGGGGAAAGACCCATAGAGGCGGCAAAATGGGCCACCCGGGCCTGAAGCCGCGTCAAGGCGCGCTGGGCGTACCAGGCGACCAACCGGGACCAGAGGTCGACCCCTGCCGGCAGAGGCACGCGAATCTCCGGCCCGTTCAGGCTTACGGCTCCGGTTGCCCCCTTAAGCACCGTCAGCCGGAAGGCCTCTCCCAGGAGGTAGGCTTCTCCGGCCTTGAGCTGCCCCCAGGCCGCTTGTCTTTCCGACACCCGGCGCTCAATCCAGGCCCGGTGCCTCTCCAAGGCCTGGGCGAGGCTTTCCCGGCTGGCGCCTCGGGGCAGGGTGACCACCACCTTGCCTTCGGTGGTGACCATGATCCCGATGCTTTTGCGCCGGGGGCTCACGCGGTATTCGATGTTTAGGTCGTTTATATCAACCATAATTAAAAGTTGAACGGAGGGGTCGAGCCCGCCGCAAGATGGCAGCCATGTTATGGTGGGGCGGGCCTCCGTGCCCGCCATCCTTTCCCCAGTCTATCTCTGATAAAAAGCATGGTGCGCAGTGCGCACCCTACACTTCTAATCGGTATCAGGGCATCTTCCACCGGCTGGAAGCCGGTGCCACCACCTGGTCACAAAATTCCTCGTATCGCCGAAAAAAGGGGCCAGGGAAGCCCCTGACCCCGATGACAAACTTGGGATAGCCGATTTTACAACCGGTAGCGCTCTTCCACGATCTTTTCCACTTCCTCTTCCGAGGGCATGTTGTCCCGGTAGCCCGCCATGTACTGGTTCCGGAGCCAGCGGAAGAGGCTGACGGTCTCGTTGATCCGGACGATCTCCGGGATGTCGCCGCTCTTTACGGTCTTGATGTGCTGGTTGTACTGGCCCAGCATGGACACTACGTCATAGAAGGTAGCGGCGTCCCGTTTGATGCCCCGCTTGAAGGACTTGCCCTCCTTGGGATAAATCAGGTCCGGGGCCGGGTTGCCCGAGATGTCGATGCGCTGGAAGGGCCGCCGCACCGCCACCTGCCATTTCCGGGACTCCACCATCATCCGGGAGATCATGGGCCCGGCCCAGTCGCTGGTCACATGGCCCGTGGGGCAGGCGGAGAAGAACTCCACCATGGAGGGGCCGTTGTAAGCGATGGCTTCCTTGAGGATCTTGATGGCGTAGAAAGGGTTGTCGATAGTGAGCTTGGCGGCATAGACGTGGGAGATGGCCATGGCCTGGCTGATGATCCGGCGGTGCAGGGTAGTCTTGCCGGCCAACTTCCTGCCGATGGGGGAGGTGGAGCGGTCGGTCCCGAAGCGGGTGGCCCCGGACTTCTGCATCCCGGTGTTCATGTAGCCTTCGTTGTTGAAGATGACCCAGGTGATGTCGAAATTCTCGCCCAGGGCATGGTTAAAAGGACCGTTGCCGATGTCGTAGATGGCGCCGTCCCCGGCAAAGACGATGATCTTGGTGAGGACGCTGTTATAGCGGTTCTGGTAGGCCTGATCCAGGCTGAATTTGGCTCCCAGGGCGGCGGCGGAGGCGGTGCCGAAGCCGTAGTGGCCCGAGGGGTACATGCGGGTATTGAAGGGGTTTACCAGTTCCGAGACCTGGTCGCAGCCGGTGGCGTTGATGGAATAAATGTTGAAGCCGTAGTCCAGCATGTGTTCGATGGCCCGCTTGTTCTTTTCCGACAGGATTTTCAGGCCCTGGTAGAAGGTGGCGATGCCCTGGGGGTTATTGCGCAGGGACTCCGCCGCATAGAAGGTCAGCAGGTTTATGACCCCCTCGGAGCAACCCGGGCACAGGGTGTGTTTGCCGGGGTAGAGCTTGGAATAGACGAAGAGCACCTGGTGGTTGAGGGAGAGCTTGTCCACGTACGGGGCCAGGTTGACCGTGTTGTCCCAGGCCCGGCAGTCCTCGGGGAGAAAATCCTCTTCTTTCACCGCGGCTTTGTCCGCCATTTTCAAGGCGTCGGTGGGGCACACCTGGGCGCACACGCCGCAGCCCTTGCAGGCGGCCGGGTCGGCGTTGATGTTCAAGGCGAAGCGCTCCCA
Organism: Pseudomonadota bacterium; assembly: GCA_018897875.1. Taxonomy (GTDB): domain Bacteria; phylum Desulfobacterota; class Desulfobaccia; order Desulfobaccales; family 0-14-0-80-60-11; genus 0-14-0-80-60-11. Next base: position 3,009 of record JAHIKF010000051.1, read on the forward strand.
GGGGATGCCCTTGGGCGGATTCTTAAACTTCTTGAAATACCGGGCCGCTTCGTCCACCGGCCGGTCAGTGACGGTGGAGATGAGGGCCGAATCGGGGCACGAGGCGGCGCAAATCCCGCAGGCGATGCACTTGGCGGCGTCATAGACCGGCAGCTGGGCGCCGATGTAACTCACATCCCGGTAGCGGCTGGTGCCCGCGGGCACGATGGGCAGGAAGTGGTCCCAGGGGACTTTCTTGCCATCCAGGATGGGCTTGATCATATTCTGGTAGAAGACCTCCTGGTAGTTTTCCGTCAGGTTCACCGGTCGGATGATGCCCATCTGGTCTTTGTCGCTGAGGACCACCGGCAGCCCCGCGGTTCCCCGGCCCTGGCCGAAGTTCTCCGGCAGCGGCGGGGTGTAGACCGGGGTGGTGGCGTCCAGGGCCAGGGCCCCGGGGGCCTTGTCGCTGACGTGGCCGGAGGCCTGCTCGGCGCCGTACTTGAGCAGGGAGATGTTGGACTCCAGCATTTCCCGTTTCTTGGTGCCCAGTATCTTTTCCAGGGTTTTCTTGAAGCGCTGTTCGAATTCCTTTTCGGGGAGGATGCCCATCTCCCGGTTGATGAGGCCCAGGAAGGCGGCGCCGGGGAGGTTCCGGTTCAGGTGCTGGAGGGCGGCCCGGGTGCCGTCGATGGTTATGAGCTTGATCTGCCGGTACTTGATCAGGGACTGCACCTGGGGCGAAAAGGTGGCCATGATATCGTAGCAGCTCTTGGAAGAGTTGATCACCAGCAGGCCGTTTTCTTTCAGACCGCCCACATACTCCTTAAGAATCTGGTCCGAGAGGAACTTCTCATTGAAGAAGGCCAGGACGTCCCGTTCGGTCAATTCCGAACTGTTGCGGATGGGCTGGGAGGAGATGCGCAGGTTCATGAACACCGGGGCGCCTTTGCGGGCGGCGCCGTAGCGGGCCCCGGACTGGACGTATTTCTTGCCCGTGCCGATGTCCTGGGCATAGACGAGGGCCGCGGACTCCAGCGCCGTCTTAACGCCTTCGGCGCCCACGCCGATGAAGGTCATGCCCAACTCCCGCTCCAGGTAGCCGGGCAGGGGGGTGGACCGGAGCGTCATGGGGCCTTCGATCCCGACGTAAAAATCCCGCTGGAAGCGCCGCTTCTTTTCGTAAAGGGAGAGCATATTCTCCACCACCGCGGCGGCGTCATACTTGTTGAAGTCCTTGCTGCCCAGGCCGTAGACCCCATGGAACAGGGTGGGCATGTCCTCGCGGCCATAGATGCGGTGCTCCTTTTTCCCTTCCCGGCCGGCCCGGATGGAGATTTGCAGGGAAGCCTGGACGTCCGCCAGGAGGAGCTGGTTGTGGGCGGTGCCGGCCCGCTCCAGGACGGAGATCACCTTGGCCTTGCGCATGCCGTAGGCCAGTTCTTCGTAGCAGGGCGGGTTGAACAACACCGGGCGCACCACCCCGATCTTGTAGCCCTTCACGTCCCGGTAGTAGTCCACCACGTCCTTGACCACGCCGGCGGCGGAGCCCAGGATGACCACGACCATGTCGGCGTCTTCGGTGCGGTAGCAGTCCACCACCTTGAGGTTGGTGCCCAGGATCTTGTTCATATTGTTCATGGCAATCACGAAGCCCCGCTTGAAGAAGCGGTATGCCAGGTCCTGGGCCACCTGGCCTTCCATGGTCAGGTCCGTGTCGGTGAAGGTGCCGGTAAGGGTGCCGTGCTCGAAGTTGGGCTGGTACATGCGGTTGGGCGGCCCGACGTAATACTCCAGGAAGGCGTCGGAAAGCTCCTTGATATTCTCGATGGCGTGGCTCTTGATGAAGCCGTCGCCGATAACCATGGTGGGCAGCATCACCTGCTTGAGCTCGCTGACCTTGAAGGCCACGGGCAACAAGTCGTGCAGCTCCTGGTTGTCCTCACTCATCAGCTGGGCCCAGCCGGCATTGCGCACCGCGTAGAAGTCGGTGTGGCCGCAGTGGATGCTCAAAGAGCCTTTGTTGACCTCCCGGGCCATGACCGTCATCACCACCGGCAGGCGCTTGCCCGCCACGGAAAAGAGGTTCTTGGTCTTGAGCAGCAGGCCCTGGGACGAGGTGTTGTCGGCATAGCGCCCGCCCTGGCAGGCCATGGCCTCCACCGCGGCGATGGCCGAAAGTTCGTCGGAGGGCTGGAAATACATGAGCTCGTTGCCGAAGAGGTTCTTTTGGCCGTTGGCCGCCACCCGGGCGAAGGTTTCGGCAATGGGGGTGGAGGGGGTGATGGGGTAGCCGCAGAGACCGTCGATCAAGCGGGTCAACACCGAAATGGCCGCCTGGTTGCCGTCCATCAAGACGTCCTGCCGTTTGCGCATATTCTCCAGCAACTTTGGAGGGATGGTGGCCATATCGAAGGCAAAGAGTTCGTTGGCGTCGAAGCGCTCCCATTCGGTGGGCCAGTCAATGGGCAGGACTTTGCCCTTCCTGACTTGCCGCAGCCGGTGGTAGGGGAGCTGCTGGCGCAAGGTATCGATTTCGCTGCTGGGTCTCATGGCGGCACTCTCCTTGGCAAAAAATACCCAAATATACCAATCTGGTCTCATCTTTATCGCAAATTTAATCAGCCTTGGCAATTATTTTTCATTTGACGCGCAGAATTATCCTTCATAAAATATGAATCAATAAATTGAAGGATAACGATGGCAGCCGAATATTTTTTCCGGGAATTTCAGGACAACCAGCAGCGAACCTTGAACCGGGCCGTGGAGGCTTACCAGGCCTATCTCGAGGCCGTGGAGGCCGGCCGGCCCCTGAAGGGCGGCATGCACTGGAAGAAGGTCAAGGGCAGGGAATATTTATATAAATACCGGGACCGGTATGGGCACGGCTCCTCCCTGGGGCCCCGGTCGCCCCACACCGAGCGCCTCTGGGCCGAATTTGGGCGCCAGCGCCGGGAGATAGCCGCGCTCCTAAGCGCCCGGCGCCAGCAGTTGGCCGAAGCGGCCCGGTTCTGCCGGGCGGCCTTGATCCACCGAGTCCCCGAACCGGTTACCCGGATCTTGCGACGCCTGACGCCGGGCGATCTCACCCACACCCCGCTCATGGTGATCGACACCCACGCCCTGCACGCCTTTGAGTTTGCCGCCGGGGTCTTTATCGACGCGGCCCGGGATTCGTCCTGCTTCGCCGGCGCCGCCCAAGGGCTCACCCTGGCGGCGGCGGCAGAGGTGTCGCCGGATAAGTTCCTGCGCCTGCTGTGCCAGGCGGACCGCTCCTATAAAACACTCCCCGGCGACGGCCTCGCGGCCGTCAACCAAAAGGGCTTTCGGGTCAGTTTGTTGCGACCCCCAACGGCGCACCCCAGCTACCGGATGGTGGTTAGGGACGCCCCGGGCGTCATGGTGCCGGCCGAATCCGGCGACTTGGCCGCGCTTATGGCCGCGCCCAAATTTTCCCAGGTGGTCATCGGCCGGCGCGGCGACCCGGTAACTATGGTGGTTCCCGATCCCCGGGCCCTGGCCCTGCACAAGCTTTGGCTGAGCCAGCGCCAGGACCGGGAGCCCGCCGATAAAGAACGGGACCGGGTCCAGGCCGCGGCCCTGGCCGAACTGATCCTGCGCTATCTGCCCCAATATTATTTCTTTTCCGCCGAACTGCAACTGTTCCCGGCCGAGGTGGCCCGTCTGGCTGAGAACCTGGTGGAAGGCTACGAGGTGGCTGCGGACCTGGAAGTGGAGTATTGATATCAAGTCGCTGGCAAACGGCAATTTTTTGTAGGGGCGGGCCTCCGTGCCCGCCGCCTTTGGTGGCACAGGCTTTCAGCCTGTGCGCCGCACCGCCAAGATGCTGGTGTCACCGAAAATTTTTCGGGCAGTTCCTCATGGGCTTTTGCCCCACCAATAAATTATGAAAAGATTTGGTGGGGCGGGCGTCCCCCCCGCCGTATTAGGCCGCACAGGTTGGAAACCTGTGCCACCAATTTTAAGAACTTTTCGGGCAGTGAGATGGGGGGAGGTGGATAATACCATGTGCGCTTTGTCGTGCAACAAATGCCGTAAGCGGTGCGCTCACCCCCCTACAGGGTTTGTAGCTTTTCTATGCGAGCCTGGTATAAGAGGGTGGGGGAATCCATTACAGAGCCGGTCCACAGATACAGAAATACAGAAAATCCCCCGGCCCTCGCCGCAAAATTTATCCCAACTGGCGCCAGAGGCGGATCGCCGGCGGGGTAGTGCGGGCTTCGTCTTCCGCCGCCGGCAGCGCCGCGAAGAAGGCCCGGGCAATGGCCCGGCCGCGGTCTTCCTGGGCCGCCGGCCAGTCGCCGTAGGTCAGGGCCCCCACCTTGCAGGCCATAACACAGGCCGGCGCGTTCCCGACTTTTTCCCGGTCCGGGCACTGGTCGCACTTCAGGGCCACCGCCAGCTTGTCCGGGGCCGCAGCCAGCGGGGCGTAGGTGAGGACCCCGAAGGGGCAGGCCATGGCGCACATGGCGCAACTTATGCAGCGCTGGGGATCGATGTCCACCGTGGACCGGGCCGGGTCCCGCTTGATGGCCCCGGCGATGCAGACCTCCTGGCAGGGGGCCGGGTCGCAGTGGCGGCACTTGTTGGGAAAGGCGAGATTCCGCCCCCCCGGATAGATGCGCAGCCGGGCCTGAGGCCGGGTGGCCTCGCTGATGGCGGCAAACAGGTTTTTTGTCTGGGAGTGCTCCACCGCACAGGCCAGGCGGCACTGGAGACAGCCGACGCAACGCTCCGGGCGGACAATGACGGTTTTCATATCTTCCCTCTATCGGCGTGATTCACCATGAGCTATCTTTTTAACTCTGGTTCCCAAGCTCCTGCCTTGAAAAGTTCAAGGTTCAAAGTTCGGTTAATAAAGAATACGTACCGCGTACCATGATAAAAAGCCCATCACCTTTCATACGTTATGGGTGGGGCCAAAGGCCCATGAGCGACTGTTCCGAAAGTCTTCCGTAGGGTGCGTCCTACGCACCATTAGCTTATGGCCGCGGCGGGCACAGAGGCCCGCCCCACCGACTTGTCATAGTTTCGGGTGTTCCGATGGAACATGTATTATTGCTTGGGCGCCAGGCAACAAACATCAATTCCCCTAAGATTGTCATTCTGAGCGCCGCGCAGCATCTCGCATTCTCAGACCGTTAAGATCCTTGGCGTCGCTTGGGATGACAAAAGCAGCCGTTTTTTAACCGCCGGCTTATTTCCTACCCCCACAGGCGCCCCGGCTGGACGGGGCCGGCGACGGGTAGTTGCTGGGCCATGAGCTGAAAATAGATGCCCGCGTCTTCCACGGCGCCCACCAGGGTGAGGCCCACGAGTTTCCCCTCCCGGTAGATGAGGCTGCGGTAGTGGCCCCGGGGCTCGTCCAGTTGGCTCACCGTGTCGCAGCCCTGGGCGTCCAGGGGCCCCAGGCCCCCGGTGATGATATGAAAACCCCGCAGGGTCAGGCTGTTCTGGGGCAGGAGCCCGTCGTAGGTGAGGCCCGCTCCGGCCAGGTTGGCCCCGGCAACGCGCCCCTGGGCCACCGCCGCGGGCCAGATGTGGTAACCGGCGCGTTTCCCGGTCAAGAGGTGGTAGGGGTGGGCGCAGTCGCCGGCGGCAAAGATGTGGGGATCGGCGGTGGCTAACTGATGGTCCACGGTTATGCCGTCTGCGGTGGCCAGGTCGGTCCCGGCCAGGAACTCGACGTTAGGGGCCACCCCGATGGAGAAGAGCACCGCCTGGCAGGGGATTTCCCGGCCATCGTTGAGGGTGAGGGCGCGAACCCGGCCGGCCTCGCCCCAGATGGCCTCGGGCCAGGCATGGTAAATAATCTCGATCCCCATCCGGGTTATGGCCGCATGCAGCAGGGCCGCGGCATAGGGGTCCAGGACCCGGGACAGGGGCTGGGCCCCCCGGGCCACCAGGGTAACGCTTAAGCCGCGCCGGGCCAGGGCGTCCGCGGTCTTCAACCCCACGGCGCCGGCCCCCACCACCACTACCCGGCCGGCTTGGGGCAGACCGGCCGCCAGGCGCTGCCAGTCGGCCAGGGTGCGCAGGGTGTAGACGCCGGAGAGCTCCTCTCCCTTAAGGCCCAAAAGGCGGGGCCGGGCCCCCGAGGCGATGAGCAGGCGGTCGTAGGGGAGGTGGCGTCCGCCCAGAAGGTGCACGGCGTGGGCGCCGGGGTCCACCCGCACAACCGGCTCCCCCAGGACCGGGTCGAAGTTCCACTGCCGGAAATAGTCCTCGCCCTTGAGCCAGACCTTCTCCGGCGCGACCTCGCGGCTCAGCAGATACGTCAGCAAGGGGCGGCTGTACAAGGGTCGGGCTTCTTCGCTGATGACGGTGATGGGGCTGTTGGGGGCGTAGCGCCGGAGCGTCTCCGCGGCCTTACATCCCGCGGCGCTGGCCCCGATAATCACGTAGCGCATGATTCATCTTACCGCAGATTGCGCCTTTCTGGAAAGAAAAATGGGCGGGTCTTTCCGGTCTTGCGGAAATTCGGTGCTTATAGTAGGTTTGGGTTCAAGGTCGGTCTCAGGGAGCAATCCCGGCATTTGCCCGATCAGAGCCGCAATGACCGTTGTCGAGGGGGGTTTATAAGAATTGCCAAAAGTTTTTTCCGTTATGGGAAATATCCTAATCCCCCCTGACCCCCCTTTAGAAAAGGGGGGAACTACAAGGAATTGCTGTTAAAGTCCCCCTTTGAAAAAGGGGGATTTAGGGGGATTTAAGAACCTCCAAGCGGAAAGAATTTATGGCAAACGCTATAAAGGCCGCCCCGACCAGACCGTCCCCTGAAGATAAAATGCAAAAATATACCTAAGACGGAGGAACCCCATGAAACCCATATCCCGGGCCTTGATGAGCGTCACCGATAAGAGCGGCCTGGTGGAATTCGCCAAATTTCTGGCGGGCTACCAGATAGAAATCCTGTCCACCGGCGGCACCGCCAAGCTCCTGCGGGACAACGGCGTCCCCGTGGTGGAGGTCTCGGACTTCACCGGTTTCCCCGAGATGTTGGACGGCCGGGTCAAGACCCTGCACCCCAAGGTCCACGGCGGCATCCTGGGCCGCCGGGATCTTGTAAGCCACCAGGAGCAGATGGCGGCCCACGGCATCGTCCCCATCGACCTGGTGGTGGTCAACCTCTACCAGTTCGAAAAAGCCGTGGCCAAGCCCGGCTGCACCCTGGAGGACGCCATCGAGAACATCGACATCGGCGGCCCCACGATGCTCAGGGCTGCGGCCAAGAACTACCAGGCCGTGACCGTGGTGGTGGACCCGTTGGACTATCCCCGCCTCATGGCCGAAATGAAGCTGAATAAAGGCGTCACCAACCTCGGCACCCGCTTTGCCCTGGCCCGCAAGGTCTTCAAGCTGACCCACGAATACGACGGGGCCATCTACCGCTACCTGGCGGAAAAGGATTCGGTCGGCTGAATGGGCCCGCCCCCTGCCATCACCATGAGCCGGGGCCGCAAGATCGACCTGAGCGGCCCCCAGTACTACCAGGACCTGCTCACCGGCATTGCCATGGAAATCCTCAACGAGCTCGCCGAGTTGGAAAAGCTGGATCTGGCGGCCCTGGGGGAGGACGCCTTCGACCAGGTGGTGAGCATCACCCAGATCCGCCTGCTCAACGAGCTCTATTACGGTCTGGGGCAGTTGCGGGTTGCGGGGATGGAGCCTGACGTGAAGCGGGCCATCCAGGACCTCAGGGACATCTGGAACCGTTACATCGACAGCACCAACCGGCCGGCGGCCCTGAAATTTCAGGTTGACCCGGCAGAGGCCCAGGTGCAGTAGAGAGGCAGGGGTTAGGGGTCAGGGACCAGGGATCAGGAAAAGCCCCTTACTGCCCGCCGTCCCGCACGTTCCATCATTTTGTCTAGTCTTCAGATTTCCTGGGCCGCTAAAACCCATATTTTAAAGTTAATCTGATCTTTTAACTAGACAGTTAGATATATTTTGTCTAATGATTGTCGCCGATCCCCGAAGGTTTTGGAAAGGGCTTATTGAAAGAAATTACCTCCACATTGAAATTTGTGCTATCGTGCTATCCTAAAGACAATTTGGTTATAAAAAAGGAAACTTTCTGGGTTTATACTCGGAGAGAGAGGTCCCCTAAAACATTTTTTAATGCGGTGGCTAATACTACTGTGTCATAAAATAGTTGCAAAAACTATCAAACTATGCGTATGCTGGGTGCATGACAAATGCACCCGTACCCAATATCGAGGCCAGGTTTCGTGCGTATGCGGAAA
>JAHIKF010000499.1 GCA_018897875.1 Pseudomonadota bacterium
GCACCTGCCCCGTTATCTGGCGGAATTTTGTTACCGCTTTAATCGACGCTTCTGGGAACCCCAAATGTTTAACCGGATGATCACTGCGTGTCTTAATGCTCAAACCGTTACCTTTTCGGAGCTAAGGCAATAAGCGTAATAGGTAATTACCTTTGAGAAGGGCTCTTTCGGGGTTAAACTCGGGGAGATAGATTCCCAAAACCATTTTTTGACCGCGGTGGCCATGTTAGCCGCATAATCTCGGTTAAGGTTTGATATTCAGAATTAAGGAGGGAGGCATGCACTTTTTGCGAAGGCTTTCGGTTCTCATCTGCCTGGTCCTGTCTTATATGGTTCTTGTCTCCGGGGCGGGCTTCGCCCAGGGAGGGGGGAAATCTCTTCAGGAACTAAGATCGCAGGCCGAAAAAATAAAATTCAGCGAAACTACCGAGGCTGAGGTCATTTCCCTTATGGGCCAGCCCGCCAAAACCGAGGAAGACATAAAAACCTATGGCGGAGGCGTACTACGAGAGCGAAAAATTTTATCCTACGGCCCCAGTGATGATATCGTCATCGTAATTATGAAATCCGATGGTAAAGTATATAATGTCAAATATGGAGGGCAACCGTAATTATTTTAATAACAATAACGATTATTGTGTTAACTCCGTTTAATCCATTATAATTAATTAAATTAAATAGCAAATTGGAGCAAAGTATGTAACAAAAAATTCTCGGTCTGCTTCGATTTCAAAAAAGTTTGCTATCGAGAAGTCCTGTCAGAAACAATTGTTTCTGATGTGGTTGCCAAGGTGCCGCATAATCTCGGTTAAGATAAGCCCCCGAGCGCCTGAAAAATTTTTTAGACAGAGGTTTAGCCAATGAAAATACTGTTGAGTCTGTCCATGGTCCTGTGGTTCCCTCTGGCCACCCTGGCCGCCGGCTACGGGGCCGAAACCATCAAGCTGCCGCCTCCGGTCAAGAAGGGCGCCTTGTCGGTGGAGGAAGTGTTGCAAGGCCGGCGTTCCACCCGACGGTTCGCCAACCGTTCGCTGGAGTTGGCCCAAATATCTCAATTGCTTTGGGCTGCGGACGGCATCAATAGTCCCCAGGGGAAGAGGACTGCGCCTTCCGCCCGGGGCACATATCCCATGGACCTCTACCTGGTGGTAGGGGAGCGAGGGGTAACTGGCCTGGCTCCCGGGGCATACCATTATAATGTGGCGGACCATTCCCTGGAACTGGTAGCCAAGGGCGAATTTCGTTCGTCGGTGGGGCAGGACTGTAACCGCCAAGCCTGGATGGCAGAAGCCCCGGTGATGGTGGTAATTACCGGGGAGCCAAACCGGTGCACCGCCAAATCTATAGACCGTGGAATCAGATACACTCACATGGAAGCAGGGTTTCTGGCCCAGAACCTCTTCCTCCAGGCCGGGGCCCTGGGGCTGGGGGCGGGGATCGTCGGGGGGTTCGATGATCGCTCTTTGGCCCAGACATTGAAGCTGCCACAGTCCCATGAGCCTCTTTTGGTGATGCCGTTGGGGTATAAGTCGTAGGGCGAAAGGAGAAGTGGTGGATATAGGACCCATAGGAAGGCCGCCATAGGCCTTATCAGAAGTGGTGTGCCTGAGGAAAGGCGGAGGCCACATGGACATACCATCTCCGGGCGTGGTAAGAAATGATGGCCTCCACTTTGATCAGCCTGGGTATGGGGAGGCGCTACCTGCTATATCTCAGCAGTTAGAAAATTCCTTAAAGTGTTTTGATATGGATATGCTATCTCTATCTAAGACCCTGGCGACATGTAAAGTTTTAGTCTCAAGGGTCAGGTCTAATCTGATCTCGGTTTGATGATGGTCAGCTCTAATCTTGGTCATTAGAATTAACGAGACCGAGGGACGCCTCATCCGGATGAACTTCACTGATGCCTCCCGTTATTTCCCCCGCCGTCCCGGGAACGGTCCCCTAAGGCATTGACCCGAGACGCCAATCTTGTTAGGGCAGATTAAGGTTGGGCAGGGGGGAGTCACCATGCTGAAAGCGAATCTCTACGTGGATCGGATCGATATCGCCCCGTATCTGACCCCGGAGGAATGCCGGGGGCTGGGGGGCCCCGATTGTGCCCGGGTGGCGGCCCGGCTCCTGGAGGGGAGCTTGAAGCCCGAGGACTGGGCCGCGCTCAGCCCGGCCCGGCGCCAGGCCCTGTCCCTGGCGGTCAAGGCCCTGGAAATTCTGCCGGTGGTGCAGTCTCTGGAGCTGCCCCGGCCGGTGCCGCCGGATCTGTTCGAGATCAACGAGCCCGGACCCGAGGCGCCGGTTTTGGTCACCGGCAACAGCGAATTCACCCTGGCGGTGGTCACCGGGCTCCTGGCTCTGACCATCAGC
>JAHIKF010000500.1 GCA_018897875.1 Pseudomonadota bacterium
AGCCGCCTCGGCGGTTTTAAAAGAAATTATGGCGCAGTGCCCGCCCTACAGACTGCCCGCTGGCGCGGCAATAAGTGGGGCGGCCGTCCCTGGCCGCCTCTCGCTGGCGGGCACGGAGGCCCGCCCCACCGAGCTATTTTCATATAAACGGGCAATCAAAAGACTATTTTTGTCATTCTGAGCGCCGCGAAGAATCTCGCTTTTAAAGCCGCCGAGATCCTTCACTGCGCTGCGCTCCGTTCAGAATGACATGAATGTTAATAGTTTTTTTAACTTCACTTCGTATCAGGCGCGTCATTAAAGCCTGATCTTGCATGGGGCGCGGCTGACAAATTCTCATAAAAACCCCGGGGCGCCAGTTCCGTAAAAGTAAGTTCCCGGTCCATGACCAGGTAACGGCGTATATCCTGGCAGAGATGGCACTTGGAGAGATAGGCCCCCTTCGCCTGAAAGCCGTGCTCCCGGGCCACGGCCCACAGGCCGTTGATGCCCGAGGCATGCAACTGCGCCAGCAGGGGATACTTGTCGGGGTTGAGCGGGCTCCCCAGGTCATCGCCTCGGATGGCCAGACCGGCGCAAAGTCCCGGGATATAGTGGCCGAATAAATCCAGGTGGAAGTGGCTGACATCCTGGAGTTCGCGGCAGCCCCGGCGGTCCCGGTTCAGGATGGCGGCGCTCTCAAAGGTGGGCAAAACCCCGGCGAAGGTCTGAACCGCCCGGCCCCCCAAGTGAATCCAGTAGCGGGCGGGGATTCTCTCTAGGTAATCCGCCCCGAATCGCGCCTCATACTCCTCCAGCCGGTGGGGAGTGCGAGGATCAAAGGCGTCCAACTCCTTGTAGAAGCCCGAGACCCAGGGAAAAGCCGCCAGGCCCGTCACCCGGCAGGCCTCGATCACCCCCTTCACCTGCTGAAACGGGATGTGCTCGTTGTGGAACGGGCTGATGGAAATCAGGAGCGCGCCCAAACCCCGGTCCTTGAGCTCCCTGAGCAGGGTGGCGGCCGAGGGCTGGTCCCGGTACCAGGAGGAATTGGTCTCCACGTATTCGATCCGCACCCCGGCTTCCCGGGCGATGGTCACGACTCGGAGCAATCCTTCGGGGTTGAGGAACGGCTCCCCGCCCCCCACGTGCACGGCCTGGCACCCGAGGCGCCGAATGGTTTCCAGGTTCTGCCGGGTAGTAGCCGCATCGATATAGCGCCTGTCCCATTGGGGACTGCAGCAGTAAAGGCAGTGGCCGCACCGGGAGGTGCAGTAATAGTTGGTGATCAGCCCCCCGGAGGACAGATGCCTGATGTTCAATGCCCTGGTGACGCTGACCATGGGCTGAGCCTCCTGCCGCCGCGGTTTCCCGCGCACCCGGCGTTGAAGTTCTTCCGGGCGGAGACGCCCGGCCCGGACCGGCTTTGGCATGGACGCCTCAAAGTTATTATAACCTAACCGGGGTGTTATGGGTGGTCCTTAGCAGTCATTCATGGGCCTGCGGCCCACCCGTAAACTATGGAAACCCGCTGTAGGGGCGATTCGCGAACCGCCCCTACGGGAACTTTTCAAGGCGAAGGTTGCAGACCTCCAGCCAGCCCTGCACGAGAAAAGGGCGACCCGGTGGGCCGCCCCTTAGCTTGCCTCATTTAAAGGCGAATTTCTCAGGCCTGCCGCATCCTCTCCTTGAGGTTCGCCATCACCGGGTCGAACTGTTGCTGGAGCTGCCCCTTAAACCGGAGCCACTCTTCCTGGAACTGGGGTAGGCGCTCCACGTCTATATTCATCGGCGGGCGATTCTGCGCCTCCATGGTCTTCTGCATCTGCCCCATCCCGGCGGCAAACCGGCCCTTGAGCTGCTGCAAGGCGTTGCTGCGGAAGTGGAGGAATTGTTGCAGGATCTGCTCCATTTCCGTCTGGAGCAACGCCATGGCCTGGCGGTTGTCGGCCGCCAGGAGGAGGCCTTCCATGGCCCGGTCCTGGCGGGGGTCCACCGCATTTTCCCGGGGCAGGCCCAGGTTCCGCAAGAAGACCTCTTTGATCGCCAATCGCGCCGCGGGCTGGGCCTGGGGCGGCAGACTCTTGAGATCAGCCTCCAGGTCCCCTTCGCCCTTGAGGAACTGCACCGCCAGTCCGCGGCCCTGCTCCTGGTACCGGGCCAGCTCCATCTCTTCTTTGGAGGCCCGCCCGTATTGCTCCGCCCTTTCCAGGGCCAACTCTAAGGCACTCTTGATTTCCGCCAATTATCGCTCTCTTTCTCTCCCGCCTGGGAGACTCAACAGGTGCGTCATTTTATCTTGGAAGCAGGTGCGGCCTCGGTCTTAGGGGCGTCGGCCGGGGCGGCTTCGCTGCCGCTGCTGCTGTCGCCGGCGGCCTTGGCGCTGTCGCCGTTGTCACCGGCCCCGGAGGCGGCGTTCTTGCCGGCATAATCCGTCACGTACCACCCGCTGCCCTTGAGGTGAAAGGCGCAGGAGCTGATAATCTTGTGAAGACTGCCGCCGCAACCCGGACAATCCGCCAGGGGGGAATCGGAAATCTTTTGCCACCGTTCCACCACCTGGCCGCATGCGGCGCACTGATACTCATAAATTGGCATACTGCAAACCTCCTTGGGTCCTCTCATCATAATATCGCATCACCGGCGGCAAATCCCGAACCGGGAGGCGCGCCAGGATTTTCTGCGTCAATTGATGCACCCGCCGTTCTTCCTCATGCTTGTGCTCCTCCGGGGACTCGTACAGGGCCAGGAACTGGCTGAACCGCACGATGTGCACCAGTTCGTGGGTGACGATGTAGAGCAGCAGCGGGAACAGGCTCAGATCGTCAACGTGCTGCAGGGTCTTGAGGATATTGTGGTCCTGCAGGCAGACCCGGTAAAAATCAAACATCGCCGAGCGCAGCAGGCGGTCCTTATGGCGGCCGTCGTACTTGGCCACCAGGGCCAGGGCGTGGGAAGAAATCTCCTCGGCCGCCAGGGCCTCCAGGGTCAGGATGTCATACCGGGCCCGGCGCCAGTGGCAGGGAGACAGCTTGAAAAAGTCGGAGGTCACCTCCTCGGCGATGACCGTCGCCTCCTTCAGGAACTCCTTGTGGTGCTGGCGGAAATACTCCGGTTTCATTATCTAGATATTATTATCATTTATCTTGTGCTTGTCAATTCCTTCAACCCGGAGGAGATAATAATAACGTGTCTCACTTACACCTTGCAAAATGTTA
>JAHIKF010000501.1 GCA_018897875.1 Pseudomonadota bacterium
ACTGTCCAGTCCCCCATACAATTTCCCGCCGATGCCGTGGAGGTAAAGGTTCATGGCGCAGAGCCGGGCGGCCCCGTCCACAATCTCCCAGCCGTGGAACATTTCTTCTTTAAGGAACTGCTTATGCTTTTTATCCATTCGGTAGTTGCGGACGATGTAGTCATGGGCGGCGATGAAAAACCCCCCGGTGCCAGAGGCCGGGTCGCAGATGGTCATGCCCGGTTCCGGGCGCATGACTTCCACCATAGCCCTGATGAGTCCCCTGGGGGTGAAATACTGCCCGGCCCCACCTTTAACATCTTGGGCGTTCTTCTCCAGCAAGCCCTCATAGAGGTCGCTCTTGACATCGGCCTCCAGCGCCGACCACATCTCCTGGTCAATCAGGGTGATGAGGCGCTTGAGCTTGGCCGGGTCTTGAATCCGGTTCTGGGATTTGCGGAAAATTAGCCCCAGGAAGCCCCCTTCTTTCCCCAGGGTGCCCAGAATGTGGCGATAGTGAGTTTCCAGGGCGTCGCCGTCTTCCCGGCGCAAGCTCTCCCAATCCAGGCCGGGAGGTATGAGCGTCGGCCTACCAGGGAAGACCATCTTCTGCTCCTCCGCCATTTTCAGGAACAGCAGATAGGTCAACTGCTCCACATAATCGCCGTAGCTCACCCCATCGTCCCGGAGCACGCTACAAAAATTCCAGAACTTCTGCACCAGGGCGGCGGCATCGTTAGCCATGGAAATCCGCCCTATGCCGTGGCCTGGGCCAGTTCGCGGACGTGCAAGATTTCCCAGCCCTGCAAGGGGCGGATATCTTTGGCCTCCAGGGTCAATAAGGCCACCGTGTCCCCCCGGGCATTGACAAACTCCACTTCGCACGCCTCCCCCGAGGCATAGAGATGCACCACGGTGCCGATGTCTCCCCTTTTGAGCCGGTATTCGGCGACATCATGCGTCAGCACGACCATCTCTAATTCTTGAAACATCGGTTCTTCTCCTCCGGTGAAAAAGTTATAAAGGATACGCGGTAACGAAGCGGGGGCGATGCTCCCCGGTGTCGATAATCCAGACCGTTCGCACTGCCGCACCGGTTCCCTGCGGTGTCCTCAGCGCCCCGTCAATGATGAATTTTTCCCCATGCGGTGAGGCTACAACGCTCACCACGGTTAGGGTTACGGGGGCGGCTTCTGCTCCTCATCTTACCACAATTTTCCAGCTTTATCTTGTGCTGCAAATGTGATACAATTACGCAGTATTGCAGGAGGTGCATCATGCCCAAGTCCGCCAGCATCCATGCCCGGATACAGCCGGAGTTAAAAGAGGAGGCCGAGGCCATTTTAAAGGAATTAGGCCTCAACGCCACCCAGGCCATCACCCTGTTTTACCGGCAGATCAAGATCAACCGGGGGCTGCCTTTCGTCCTCCGGGTACCCAACGAGACCACCCGGCAGACCCTGGACGACACCGACGCCGGCAAGAACCTGGTGTATTGCCGGGACGCCGACGACCTGTTTCAGCGCCTGAAACTCTGATGTTCTATCCGGCTTATACCCGACAGTTCCAGCGGGACCTGAAGCGTCTGCGCCGGGGTGGGCGCGACCTCACGGCCCTGAAGGCGGTGCTGACCAGCCTGCTGGCCGGGGAGCGCCTGGCCCCGAAGTTTAAGGACCATAACCTTATCGGCGCCTGGCAGGGCCGCCGGGAATGCCACCTCCGCCCCGACTGGCTGCTCATCTATAAGGTTGACCGGGAGCAGAACCGCATCATATTTGAGCGCACCGGCAGCCATGCCGACCTGTTCGGGTAAGGGCGGGTTTGAAACCCGCCCCTACCGTTTAAAACAACTTCCGGTGCGCCCGCTCCCCTATTTTCTTTCTCCCGGTGGTCATCCTGGCCTTCTCCGCCTTAATGCGTCCCAGCAACGCCGCCGCCGGTTCGTCTTCCGGGTCTTGCGGGACGATCCGACCTGAAAATGCCTTATTCAATATACTCTGTCGCAACCTACCTGCCTTTTTGATTCCTACTTTTACCGCTTTCTCACTTTCATCAGCTACTGAAAAACAATACTCAACCTCTTCAACTATTTTTCTTTGTTCTTGAATTGGAGGAATAGGTAATATTAATTTTGCAAGATTCTTTCTTGATATTCGTTTGCGAGTTGTCCCACTCTGAAGACTCTCGATAGTATTTCTGAAATCAGGAGAATTAATAAAATACATAAGCCAATTATTATTAATTTCATGGTTTTTTGGTCTAATGATGCAAACATCCACCGCCGTAACGCAGGGTTTTTTATCACCTGGAAATATACAGGCTCTCCCTAAAGGGTCAGGCATCCTTGCGACAAGAACATCACCGGGCTGTAAGAAGGTGCATCGTAATTCAATTGCTTTGTCATGGGTTAAATAACGGTTGGATTTATTTCGAAAATTACCGTCTCCTATGTCAGCAAGTTGGATGAGCCGAACATCACCATTCGGGTCTTGGTCTTTGCTCTCCACCCAATCCCCATCATTAAAGATACCGTCACGGCCTATTAACTCGCTTATAGTTCCCTCAGTCCATCCTGAGGGTATTGAATGCTTCAAATTATTCATCAAGCCGCCAGCGCCTCATTGACTTCTGTGAGAACCTTGGGCAAATCCGGCCCGAAAAGCTGGAACGCCTTCACCGGCCCGCCCTTCTCGAAGAAGGGCGCCAGCTCGAAATCCTCCACCTCCACGGTCAGGGACGTGGCCACATGCTCTTTTATCATCCGCAGCCACTCCAGTTGCTCCAGGGTGAAGTCCCGGCCCTGGAGCTTTTGGGCGGCCAGCCAGGACTCGAACCGGCGGTTCACCGTCTCCCCATACGGCTCCAGGGTGTCGCTTTCCCCCAGGGTGAAGCGCACCAGGGAGATGAGGTCGGTCAACAGCTTCTTCGGCCCGGCCCCCCTGACCCTGGCTTCCTCCAGGCGCTCATAGGCTTTCCAGATAAGCTCCGGGGTGAGGCTGTAGGGCGGCTTCTTGATGGCCGCCGCCAACTCCTCCACCTGGGCAAAGGTGAGATGGCGCCGGCCATAGGGGAGGCTATAAAAAATCTGCAAGGCCGTGAGTTCGTCTTTATTTTCGTCCATAAATTTTTTGAAGCTGGCAATGACGCCCTGGGCCTTATCCCTGGCCTGGGCGTCATACCCGGCGAAAATCACCAGGTCTTGGCTCACGGTGTCAATAGTTTGCTCACGGCGCTGCTTGATTTCGATAAGCTTGTCCCGGACCGCGGGGTCTTCAATGGGAGCGCACGCCTCGTTTATCAAAGCCGCCGTGGCCTGTTGTATCTGCTCCCCGCCGGGTTCATCGGTCTGAAAAATTTCCCTGGCCCTGGCTATCTGCTTATCCGGGTCAACGGCATCCAGGAGCCGGTTAATCATGTCCGGCAAGGTCTGGCCCCCGGCAACGGCGGCAATTTCCCGGCGGGCGGGGTCGTCGATCTCGGCCTCCAGGCGGGCCAACCTCCCGGCCAGGGTAGTCAAGGTATCCTCATCCCGATTCCCCAGGGCCACTTCGAGGAGGAGCTTGTCAAAGGGCACGCTCTTTTTCCGCTCCAGAGGCCGGGAGTCGGTTTTATCGCTTTCGCACACCCCCACGGCATCCACGATGACAAAATGGGTCTTATGCTGGCCATCGGGGGTGACGGCCTTCAGGTCGGTGGCGGAAATGGTGCGGGTGCCACGGCCCTTCATCTGCTCGAAATAGACCGGCGACCTGATGTCCCGCATGAACAAGAGGCACTCGATGGGCTTGATGTCGGTGCCGGTGGAAATCATGTCC
>JAHIKF010000502.1 GCA_018897875.1 Pseudomonadota bacterium
GGCCCGGGACGCCCGGAAAGAGATCAAGCGGCTTCACCAAGAGGCCGGGCTGATGATCAAGGTTGCAGAGGAAGTGAAAATCACCGGCATACCCATGGAGATCCCGGTGGTCAGACAAGCAATCTACGGCGTCCTAAAATTGATCAACGAAACGAGCGAAAAAATTGACGGAGATTGATCTTTCACATTCTTACAAAAATGGATAACAAAACTTACATAAACGTCAATCATCCACTTGCCACCTGTATAGGATGGCAATTCCCAACATTTAGGGCCATAGCCCCCACTTTCCCCACCATTATTCCCCACAATGGCCCCAAAAGCGTAACGCCCCACCATTTCTACATTTCCCGGGGTCGTGTAAGCCCCGTATTTCAACGAACACGAACTAACCTTCTCAATTACACCGCCTTCCAAAACGCCCGTATTTTCCCCATAGGTGGATCGTGTAGACTTACCCACTTTTTGTCTCATTTGAGCACCTTGGCATACTGGTTGCTATGCGGCGGGATCGCATGAAAGCCCTGACAGTTGATTTTGACCCTGCGGTCATCAAGCGAGAGCTTCTGTCTTACCATGTGCGGCATGGGTTCGTGGATGCCGACGAACTGTTGGACTTCATCGAGGCCTACTGGAGACTCCGGGTACCCCGCTCCCAGGTCTGCCCGGAGCACACCCCGCCGGCCGAATACATCGTGGACAGCTTTTTTGAGACGGTCCAGAACTCGATTTGCTGGGCTAACCGGGGCGGCGGCAAGACCCTCCTGGGGGCCTTGTCCACCTGGCTGGATACGGTCTTTAAGTCTGGTTGCGCCACGAAGATCCTGGGCGGATCTCAGGAGCAAAGCAAACGCATGTACGAGCACTTGACCGGGGAGGGGGATGGCTGGGGCATGGTAACCGAGGACTTCCGGCATCTGCTGCGCGGCGAAATGCTGGCCCACCGGACGGTCTTGAACAACCAGAGCAACATCCAAATCCTTACCGCCTCATCCAAGAGCGTCCGCGGCGCCCCGGGTTGCCTTTCCGCGGGATCCTGCTCCTGGGTGTCCCCGGGACCGGCAAGAGCCACTTCGCTAAGGCCCTGGGTAATCAGGTGGGCTGGCCCTGCCTCTCCCTGAACCTGGGTAAGGTTTTCGGCTCCCTGGTGGGCGAATCTGAGGCCAAGATGCGTGACGCCCTCAAGGTGGTGGACGCCATGGCGCCCTGTGTGCTCTTCCTGGATGAAATCGAGAAGGGCCTGGCCGGGGGTGGGCGGTTCTTCCACCGACGGCGGCACGACCCAAAGGGTAGGCGGCACTTTCCTTACCTGGTTGAACGACCACACCTCCGAAGTGTTCGTGATCGCTACCTGCAACGATTATAGCAAGCTTCCCCCGGAATACACCCGGATGGGCCGGTGGGACGCCATCTTTTTTGTGGACAATCCGAGCCCGAAGGAACGGCTGCTTATCCTGGGCATCTATAGTGAGGCCTTTGGGGTAAAGACCTCTCCCAAAAACATCCCGGCCCCGGAGGATCTAGAAGGTTACAGCGGTGCAGAGATCCGGCAGGTGGCCATCGAGGCCGCTTACAACGGCGGGGACCTTGCGGCCGCTACCAGGTTCGTGATCCCCATCTCCCGGTCCCAAAAGGACCAGATGGACAAACTCCGGGAATGGGCCAAGGCCCGTACCATCCCGGCCAGCCGGCCGGTCCTGCAGGAGGTTACGGGCAAAAGGAGGGTGCAGATATGATGGTCCTGGAGATCAGCGAAGAAACTCGGCAGATCATTGAAGCACCGGTTACGATAAGCCTCCCGAAATGGGTGTGGCTCATAATCACCGCCCGGGCGAAAGCCCTTCATGGCGGCGACATTGACACCTGTGTCCAGGAACTGCTTAACGTGGGGATCGCCTCTGAAATCAAGGTCATGGGCACTGTTGGCCCAGGGGAGAGAAACTGATGAGCCACTACTCAGAAGTGCAAATTGAGATCAGGGACGGGGCGGCTCTGGTGGCCGCCCTTGAGCGTCTTGGGTTCAAGGGCAAGTTGGAAATATACCAGGAAGCTCAGTCCCTCCGCGGCTATAAGGGTGACCGGAGAGAACAGCAAGCGCACATCATTATCCGGCGTCAACATGTGGGCTCGGCAGCTAACGACATCGGATTTGAGCGTCAGTCAGACGGCAACTATAAGGCCTGGATTTCCGATTTCGATCAATCCGTCACTGGCAACAACTATGGCAAGGATTGGCAGGGCCGGCTCAAGCAAGCCTATGGAGTTGAGAAAGCCAAGGCCGAGGCCAGGAAAAAGGGCTATCGGGTAACCGAGAAAAAACAGGACGACGGCCGGATACGGCTCGTCTGCAGGAGGTAGCGATGTCTGAGATTATCATCGACTTTGATGAAACTGGCGAGGTCAACCTGGAGGGCAAGGGGTTCCAGGGGAAAAGCTGCGATGAGGCCATGGCCCATTTCGAGAAGTGCCTGGGCGTGGTGTCCAACCGGAAGAACAAACCGGAATATTACCAGGGGGTGCGGACCAATGCCGGACAGCGAGCTTGAAATCGTCTTTTCGGAAGATGGCGGCGCCTCTACGCTCTGGTGGACGGAAGAGACGGCGGAAATCCTTTCGGCCCTGGGCCCCCCAGCCCCGGGCTTCGAGGAACTGAATCAGAATCCGTGGTGCGGGTAATCCCCCTATAAGTAAAACCCTCTTTTTTCTCCCCAACCCAGGACGGCGGCGCCCTGGTTTGGGATGGGAACGAGATGGACCGCAACAAGGCTGGGCCTGGCCCGGCCTAATCTTTTTTGGAGGCAAGACGATGACCCCTAAGAAAAGCGACAACGGTTTTGACGGCCTGGTGGCGATCCAGCTCTGCACGAAAAGCTGGCCCGGTATCGTGAACCTCACCCCGAAGGACCTGGGTCTGGAAGACAAAGAGGTCCCGGAGTTTTACCACCTGGGCAACAAGAAACTCTATCCGGCCGCGTGGCGCCAGGCTTTCAACCGCAAGGTCAGTGAGGCCCGGCGGTTCCTGAACGATAACACCTTTGACTTTGTGCTGGAGTGGGTGCGTTGCTCCCCCAAGGGCCGGATGGCCAAAACTATTGAGCGGCTGGAGCAGTTCAAGGTCGAGTACCTGGCCCTGGCCGACGAGTTCTGCGAGAAGTACGACAGCATTCGGGAAGATTGGAAGACTTTCTGTGAGTTGAAATGGCCCGGTTCATGGGAAAAGATGGCTCCCCATTACCCGGCCAACTCACAGGTCCTGCGGCGCAAATTCGATATGTTCTGGACCATCACCGAGATCAAGGCGGCCGAGCCCCCGACCAAAACCAGCAGCCAGGAAATCCTGGAGGCTTACAGCAGGGCCAAGGCTGAGTTGGAATCCAAGTGCAAAGAGGCCGTCGAGCTGGCCTTCCTGGATTACCAGAAGCGCATCCTGGAGGTGGTCACCGGCCTTTCCGTTTCCCTGAAAGAGGGGAAGGTGATCAGAACCGAATCTTTTGAGAAGGTCCGCAAGCTGCACGACTGGGCCCGGGAGATGAACATCTTCGGTTACAAGCCTATCGAGGAAGAGCTGGCGAAGCTGAAGGCTGGCCTGGACGGAGTGGATATCCAGTCCCTCAAGGACAACGACGGTCTCAAGATCCAGTTGGCCGGCCTGGCTGATCAGGTGGCAGCGGTAGCCTCCAAGGTGGAGTACGTGACCATGGTGTCGAAGTCCTATCGCCGCATGATTGACCTCTCTTAAAATAAACACCCATCGCAACATGGGACTCCTTGCGCGAGGGGCGGCCCCAAAGGAGGCGAACATTGCAAACCAGTAATTTCTCCCGGGCTGGCCGGGATCCTTCCATCAAATGCGTATCAATCGCTCTTTACGCTCCTCGGGGTTATCCCAAGGTGCGCCGTTACCCGGCCCTGGCCCCCACCCGGCGGGTTCAAGAAAGGCATGATGAACCCGGCCAAGGGCAAGAAGCTCCCCGGCGGCGGCAAGTGTACCCGCTGCGAGGGCCTCTGTGAAGTAGTCAAGAAAGAAAAAGGGCCCTCCCCTAAGAAGGCCCCCGAAACCAAAACCCCGGACTCGCCAAAGCCCGGTAACGAAGTATATCTGAGGCAAATATACCCTAATCCTGACCAGCTGCGCAAGATATTTCAGAAGGAGGCCCTGGAAGAACTGGCGCAGTCCATCAAGGAGCAGGGACTCATCGAACCCCTGGTGGTGGTGGAAAGCCCCCTGAAAGGCGCGGCCAAGGTGTTCATGCTGGTGGCCGGGGAGCGGCGGTGGAAGGCTTGCCAGATCGCCGGCCTCACCATGGCCCCGGTGCGCGTGATCGAGGCCGACGACAACCAGGTGGCGGAAATGGCCCTGGTGGAGAACATCCAGCGCCAGGACCTCACGCCTTTGGAAGAGGCCAAGGCCTTCAAGGAGATGCTGGACCGCGGCTATACCAAAGAGGTCTTGGCTCAAAAGCTGGGCTTCAAGCAGGTTTGGCGGGTGGACGAGCGCCTGTCGCTGATCAACCTGTCCCCCAAGTTTAAGGGCGTGGTCTTCACGCCCCAGGGTGATCATGTAACCCTGCAATCGGAAAACCCGGATATCGGCGACGGCCTGGAGATTGTCTCCTGGACCGAAGAAAAAGCCGAACCCCCGGCCCCTGCTAAGGAGGCCGAGAAAGAGGAAGGCGGGGAGGAAGAGGAAACCCCTCCACAGGAACAGGAAGCGGAACACCCCCCGGACCTTTCGGCCTTTGGCTTTAATATCCGGTTTCTCCTGGACCCTCTGGCGGCCATGACCGCTGAAACCGTGGAGATGGAAGGCAACTTTTCCAACCGGCCTTTCCGGATCAGGGCGGTGGGCGACCCCTCTTTCTTCTCAGTAGTGATGCCTATGGGGTTGTGACATGAAAACCCTCTTGTGGGTCTTTTGGCCCTTAAAAAGAGGCGTGTCCTGGAAAGACCGGCTGAAGGCAGTCGGTCTTTTTCTTTGTGTGCCGAGCATGCACAGCAGCTTGGAGGTGAAAGTCCTCTACCCAACCTGATGGAGGTGAAGGGTTAGCGAAGCGCAAGGGCGTCGTCGCGAGGCGGGGTCTGAAGGAAGCGTGGAGCAAAGCCATGACCTGACGGACAGAAACCGGATATGAGGCAGGTCTGGTCGGACGAGGGGGCAAATGATCCCGAAGTCCATATCCATCAAGGGCCAGGGCTGTAAATTCGGCAGGTGTGCGGCGAAGGCGGCGGTGCTTACCTCGGGAGGCCTGGGTCGTGTCCCGGAATCGGGACTGAGGGGGTCGTGAGGCCCTCTGACCGCGGCTCAGGAGTCAGCAGAGGCCATAGTAGGGCGAAAGCCTGAAGGGCCGAACGGTATGGAGCGGCAAGTAGGACGTATCTCTCATGGCGACCAAGCAGCAGAAAAACCAGATGAGGCTGGCCTTTCCGGCAGAGGGTAGGGGTGAAGCCCTGAAGGCTGCTGGTGGAGGGAATGAAGTCGTCAGGGCGGGGTATGGAACTGAAAGCCCGGCGTCACCTGAGTGTCTGATGGAGGAGGTATGTCAGCGAGATAATCTGGTGAGGGCGTTGAAGCGAGTCAAGGCCAACCAGGGCAGTCCGGGGATAGATGGTATGAGGGTTTCGGAGCTTACCGACTATCTCAAGGAGCACTGGCCCCGGATTCTGGAGCAGTTGTTGCAGGGCGCCTATCAGCCGCAGCCGGTCAAAAGGGTGAAAATCCCCAAACCGGGAGGTGGGGAACGCCCTTTGGGGATCCCCACGGTGCTGGATCGTTTTCTTCAGCAAGCGGTGATGCAGGTGCTCCAAGGCTCCTGGGACCGGACGTTCTCCGCGCACAGCTATGGCTTTCGCCCCGGACGGTCGGCGCACCAGGCGGTAGCCCAGGCACAGGCGTATATTGCCCAGGGTTACGGCTATGTGGTGGATATCGACCTGGAGAAGTTCTTTGACCGGGTGAACCACGATATCCTGATGGGCCTGGTGGCCAAACGGGTGAAGGACAAGCGAGTGCTCAAGCTTCTGCGGGCGTTTCTCAATGCGGGAGTAATGGAGAATGGCTTGGTGAGCCTGGCGACCGAGGGGACGCCGCAAGGCGGGCCACTGTCGCCCCTGCTGTCCAATCTGATGTTGGACGGGCTGGATCGGGAGTTGGAGAGACGCGGCCACCGGTTTGTGCGCTACGCCGACGACTGTAACATCTATGTGCGGAGCGTGCGGGCAGGTGAGCGGGTGATGGCGAGCTTGAGCCGGTTTCTGGAAAAGAAGCTCAAGCTCAAGGTGAACCAGGGGAAGAGTGCGGTAGCCCGCCCTGGGAAGCGCAAGTTCTTGGGTTTTAGCTTTACCTCTGGCAGTGAACCCAAGAGACGGATAGCGCCCCAGGCCCTGGAACGCTTCAAGCTGCGGGTCCGGGAACTGACCCGAACTGGTCGCCAC
>JAHIKF010000503.1 GCA_018897875.1 Pseudomonadota bacterium
GACGGCAAGCAGGTGGCGGTCCTGGTGCCCACCACGGTGTTGGCGGAACAGCACTTCGAAACCTTCAGGAGCCGCCTGGCCCATTTTCCCCTGGAGGTCCGGGCCCTGAGCCGGTTCAGGGGGGCCGCGGAGCAGAAACGCATCCTGGCGGACCTGGTGCAAGGCAAGGTTGACATCCTTATCGGCACCCATCGGCTGCTGTCCAAAGATGTGGCCTTCCGGGACCTGGGGCTGGCCATCGTTGACGAAGAACAGCGTTTCGGGGTGCGCCAGAAGGAGCGGCTGAAGGAGTGGCGGCGCACCGTGGATTGCCTGACGCTCACCGCCACGCCCATCCCCCGCACCCTGCAGTTATCCCTCACCGGCCTCCGGGAGTTGAGCCTGATCAACACCCCGCCGGAGAACCGCCGGGCCATCCGCACCTATGTCTGTCTGCCGGAGACCGCGGTGATCCAGTCCGCCATTCGCCGGGAACTGGACCGGGGCGGCCAGGTCTTCTTCGTGCACAACCGGGTTCGGAGCCTGCCCACCTGGACCCGCCATGTCCGGGAAATGGCGCCGGAGGCCAGGGTGGCCATGGCCCATGGCCAGATGCCGGAAAAGGAGCTGGAGCAGGTTATGGTGCGCTTCTGGCGCCGGGAGGTCGATGTCCTGGTGTGTACGGCCATCATTGAAGCCGGTTTGGACATTCCCGCGGCCAACACCATCATTATCAACCGGGCCCATACCATGGGATTGGCCCAGCTCTACCAGCTGCGAGGCCGGGTAGGACGCAGCCAGGCCCAGGCTTACGCCTATCTGCTGGTTCCGGATGAAGCGGCCCTCACCCGGGAGGCCCAGAAGCGCCTCAAGGCCCTGATGGAGTTCACCGAGCTGGGCTCCGGGTTCAGGATCGCCATGCACGACCTCCAGATCCGGGGAGCCGGCAATCTGTTGGGACAGGCCCAATCCGGCCACCTGCTGGAGGTGGGCTACGAGCTCTATCTCCAACTGCTGGAGTCGGCCATTCGAGAATACAAAGGGGAACCTATGGAAGAGGCGACGCCGGACCCGGAGATCCATCTGCCCTTGGCGGCTTATCTGCCCGAGGATTATGTCCCCGATGTGCAACAGCGCCTGGCTCTCTACCGGCGCTTGTCGGGCCGGCTGACGCCTGACATGGTGCGGGAACTGGAAGAGGAATTTCTGGACCGCTTCGGGCCGCTGCCCCCGGAGGGGCGCAATCTCCTGGAGGTGGTCCGGGCCAAACACCGTTTGCGGCAGTTGGGGGTCAAGCGTCTGGATATTCAGAACAGCTTCGCGGTGCTGCAATTTGCTCACCCGGAGCGCCTGGACTTGCCGCGTCTGCTTGACACCCTCAAAAAGCGGCCGGGTACTTTTCGCCTTACCCCGGATCAAAACCTGCGGATTCACCTGGCGGAAACCGGCCCGGTGCTTGGGCGGTTGGAAAACTGCTTGAAAGAAGTGGAAACATTTGTTAAGGCTGAGGTAGAGGATGAAATCAATGACCAAAATTGAGGGGCGTTTGCTTATAGCTCTTGCCGCCGTCCTGATCCACTTGATGCTGGCGGGGACGGGTGTGGCCGAGGTAGTTGACCGCATTGTGGCCGAAGTCAACAACGATATTATCACCCTGTCAGAGTTGCAAAACATGGCCAAGACCGTCGAAACCCAGGCAGGGGTTAAGCCCAAGGGACTTGAAGAGAAGAAGATGCAGCGCGAAATGCTGGAGGCCTTGATTGATCGTAAGCTGGCCAAGGCCGAGGCTAAGCGCCGGGGTATCGTGGTGGCCGATAAAGAAGTGAACGAGGCTATGGCCCGCTTCAAGCAGCAAAATAATATTTCCGATGACGAGACCTTTGCCAAGGGTTTGGCCCAAGCGGGGCTCTCCTTAAAAGAATTCAAGCAGCAGCTTGCGGATCAAATGACTCAGGAACGGCTGCTGGTGGTGGTGGTGGGGACAAAGGTCAGTGTCAGTGACACCGAAGTTCGCCGCCTTTATGACCAGCAATACAAGAAAGGCGGCACCCAGGTGCACATCGTTACCCTGAGGATGCCTTTCCCCCCAGGGGCCACCGAGGCGCAAAAAGAGGAAATCAAGCAGAAAGCCGAGACCATCTTGAACGCGGTAAAACGGGGTGAGTCTCTGACGGAGGCCGCCGGCAAATTCTCTCTCAGGCCTTCGGATGTGGGGTTTGTGGCTCAGAGCGACTTAGAGCCGCGGCTGGCCGAATACCTGGGGAACCTGAAACCGAAAGAGGTGGCCCCGGTGCTGACCCAGGAAGGTATTCAATTGATGCAGGTGGTGGGCCGCCGTAGCGGCGAGGCTCGCCCCTTTGAAGAGGCGGCCCCGCAAATTCGCCGAATTTTACAGCAGCAGAAGATGGAAAAGCATTTTGCCGAGTGGGTCAAGACTTTACGGGAAAAGGCCCACGTCAAGATCATGTTGTAGCAGTGGGCAGTGAGCAGTGAGCAGTGAGCAGTAAGCAGTAGGGTGCGCCCTGCGCCCCGCCACATAACCTTTTTGGTCAGTTAACGTAGGGCGGGCACTGCCCGCCATGTAGCAGTGTAGGGTGCGCACTGCGCACCGCCGCTTCTGGGTCGGCCAATGGTGCGCGGTGCGCACCCTACGCAAAAACTTTTCTAAACAGGAAGATCTAATCAATCACCACCATGCCGACCACCATCGCCAGCGCCGCCCCGGCAGTTGACATCGCTTCCCTGGCCCATCATACCGGCCAAACCGTGACCCTCCGGGGTTGGGTCTATCACCTGCGTTCCAGCGGCAAGGTCCGCTTTCTGGTGCTCCGGGACGGCTCCGGTATGGCTCAGGGAGTGCTGGTCAAGGGGAGGCTCCCGGAGGATGATTTTCAGCAATTCGAGCGTCTTACCCTGGAATCTTCCGTGATGCTGGAGGGTTTGGTTCGGGCCGAGCCCCGGGCCCCCGGAGGCTATGAGCTGGAGGTGACCCGGGTGATCCCCGTCCAGATCGCCCCGGAATATCCCATCTCCCCCAAGGAACACGGGGTGGCCTTCCTCATGGACCGGCGCCACCTGTGGCTGCGGTCCCCCCGGCAACAGGCCATTTTGAGAATCCGGGACGAAGTCTGCCGGGCCTGCCGGGACTTCTTCCACGACCGCGGCTTCGTGCTCATAGACACCCCCATCCTCACCCCCACGGCCTGCGAGGGCACCACCAGCCTCTTTGAGACCAACTATCTGGACCGGGGCAAGGCCTACCTTTCCCAAAGCGGCCAGCTCTATCTGGAGGCTGCGGCCATGGCCCTGGGCCGGGTGTATTGCTTCGGCCCCACCTTTCGGGCCGAAAAATCCAAGACCAGGCGCCACCTGACGGAGTTCTGGATGGTGGAGGCCGAGGCGGCCTTTTATACCCTGGAAGACATCATGCAACTGGCGGAGGCCCTGGTGCGCTTCGTGGTGCTCAGGGTGCTGGAGCACCAGGAACCGCAGCTGCGGCTGTTGGAGCGCGACACCGCACCGCTCGCGGAAGTGGATGGGCCGTTCCCCCGCCTCAGCTATGGACAGGCCCTGGAGGAGTTGCAGCGGCACGGCAAAGACCTGGCCTGGGGCGAGGACCTGGGGGCCGATGAGGAGACCGTCATCTCCCAACTGTTTACCCGCCCGGTGCTGGTGCACCGCTACCCCAAGGAGGCCAAGGCCTTTTACATGCAACCGGACCCGGAAGACCCGCGCCTGGCCCTCTGTGTGGATATGCTGGCCCCGGAGGGCTACGGGGAGATTGTCGGGGGCTCCCAGCGCCTCGATGACCTGGAAGCCCTCCTGGCCCGCATTCGGGAGCATAACCTCCCACAAGAGCCCCTGGAGTGGTACCTGGACCTGCGACGCTACGGCAGCGTGCCCCACAGCGGCTTCGGGATGGGCATCGAGCGCCTGGTGGCCTGGATCTGCGGCCTGCACCACGTCCGCGAAACCATCCCCTTTCCCCGTCTCATCGACCGGATCTACCCTTAATAACCGTTCGTTGGCGGCTCAGTCATTCCCAAAGCATGTCTCGCCGGTTCTATTCCAGTAGGGCGACCCAGTAATGGCGGGAGTTAGCCTATATTGGCTACCCCCTTTTTTAGCTTGATGAATACATGGATGATTATCCTCAACGGTTTAGGGTAGCAACCTCCATCATTCTCTCCAATAAGGACCACTTTAAAAGTTTCAATTTTCTTATTTTCGTGCTACGTTGGGACTAAATCATATCCCAAGGGTCTCAATAGATTGCTTGAAAAATTTGATAAGATAGGCAACCCGCTCACTATCATCGGCATCTTTGCAGGAATCATAGAAGTAGCGGGTACGTGTATTCTACCTTGGCTTGTTGGAGCTAATCAGGATAAATTTGTTTGGTTTTTGATTGGTTTCCCTATATTATTAGTGGTGTTATTCTTCATTACCTTAAATTGTAATCCCAAGGTGCTATATGCTCCCATGGACTATCGAGAAGATAGTAGCTTTCTTAATGCCCATAATATTCAGAACAGCACTATCTCGGAACCTCAGGAAGGGATAATAGTTGGTGAAATTAAGAATGACTCTGAGGTGATAAATGATTAAGAATTTGCGAAACACTTATGAGAACATCACAGTGCAATTGGAAAACTCAGAGTTCATAGAATGCCGTTTTATAAATTGCACTTTGATGTACAGCGGACTTGGACCTGTATCTATGCAGGGGTGTAGTTTCAATAAAGTGAATTGGGTTTTCACAGGACCTGCACAAAATACCCTGCAATTTATGCGTGCGATTTATCAAGGTGCAGGAGAAGGTGGCAAACAACTTATCGAGAAAACGTTTGAAAATATTAGAAAACCATAACAGAACAAACAACATTTTGATTGGCATGATTTTGCGTCTCACCTATTGCCCCC
>JAHIKF010000504.1 GCA_018897875.1 Pseudomonadota bacterium
AAACTTGCGGGGCACTGATGATGGTTTTATAACCAAGATCAGGGCGGGTTCTGGCCTCGCCGGGGTATTGGCATTGCTCCTGGGGGACTAGTAATCATTTCTCGGCGGATTTGCCTCAGAAGGGAGCACGGTTTATGAACGAGACATCAGCCACCTGGAAAAGAATTGTGCCAGTCAGGGCGCTTCGTTGGCTTTTCTGCATTTTCCTGATAGCCTTCCACCTTCCGGCCTGCCAGCAGAGACCTCAAAACGAGGTGGTAGTCTATACTTCCCTGGATCAAATCTTTTCCGAACCAGTATTCAAAAATTTCGAGGAGCATACAGCTATCAAGGTAAAGGCGCTATACGACACCGAAACTTCCAAGACGGTGGGACTGGTCAACCGTCTCATCGCCGAAAAAGAGCATCCCCAAGCCGATGTTTTTTGGAATTCCGAAATCGTCCGGACCATTCTTCTTAAAAAGAAGGGTATTCTCCAGCCTTATGTGTCACCGAGCGCCGCGGCTATCCCCCCGCATTTCAAGGATGCGGCTGGTTACTGGACGGGATTCGCCGCCCGGGCCAGGGTCCTGGTAGTTAACCGTAATCTTCTCCCGGAAGGGGATTATCCACGGTCCCTGCAGGCTCTGGTTGCCCCCCGCTGGAAAGGTAGGGCCGGGATGGCCCTGCCCCTGTTCGGCACTACCAACACGCATATGCTCGCCTTATACCAATTATGGGGTCCGCAAAAGACGGAAGCCTTCTTTGAGCAAGGTCGCGCCAACCAGGTGCAGGTTTTGTTGAGCAATTCCGTGGTGCGGGACCGGGTGGCGGACGGCGTGCTGGCTTTCGGCCTCACCGACAGCGATGATGCTTACGTAGGGAAGCGCCGGGGCAAACCCGTGGACATGGTTTATCCGGATCAAGACAATGGTGGAACCCTCCTGATCCCCAATACAGTGGGGTTGCTGGCCGGCGCCCCGCACCCGGAGAATGGCAAAAAGCTCATCGATTATCTGTTGTCGGAAAAAGTAGAAGAGACCCTGGCGTTCGGCGACTCTATGCAAATTCCTTTGCGGCCGGGGGTCAAGCGCCCGGCTCATTGTCCCTCAGTGGAACAGTTAACCATTGCGGCAGTAGATTATGACGCCCTGGCCAACAATATCGAGGAATATTCGGAGAGGTTGCGGACGATTTTTTTACACAAGTGAGAAGGGATGAATAAGCTCTACATGCCATATGCAGGCCAGGTTCTTATCTTGCTGATGGCGCTCTTCTTCTGGCTGCCCTATCTGGATGCCTATATGAGCTGTGTCTGGAATCTCTTAGGGAACAGCCTCAGCGTCTTGCCAACTTTCTTGTCGGCTAGGTCCCTGGGACTCCTCTACAACACGATAGTCATTGGCTTGGGAACCGCCCTGGGGTCCCTGGCCATCGGGCTACCCATGGGGTACTGGTTGGGGCAAAGCCCCTTTAAGACCCGGCCGCTGTGGATTTATGCCGGCCTGGCCCCAATTCTCATCCCCCCTCATATCAATGTAATGGTCTGGACCGATATTCTGGGGCCCAAAGGACTGCTCAATAACTTGCTGATGCTGCACCTGTCCCTGGACGGACCCCTGGTCAATATTATGAGCCTTGGGGGCGCGGTGTTGGTCCTGACCCTCTCCTACTTCCCTTACCTGACCCTCTTTGTTCTGAGCGCCATCTTGAGCCTGGACCCTTCCCTGGAGGAAGCCGGCTGGCTGAGCCTGAACCGGCGACAGGTATTTTGGCGGATAACCTTTCCTTTTATCAGACCCTATCTGGCCGCAGGCTTGATCATCGTGTTTGTGTTCGCTACCGGCAACTATGGAGTTCCGGCCCTGTTAGGGGTGCACACCTACCCGGTTGAGACCTTTGCTGAATTCAGCGTCTTCTTCAGTACCGACAGGGCCATCATGGCCGCCTTACCCCTCCTTCTTTTGGTATCCGGCCTGATCATCTGGCACTGGCAATTAATGCGGCGGCGGGATTTTTCCGTGCTGTCGCCCCAGAGCTTTGTCAAAATAACTCCCAGGATTCCCCATGCGTCCCTGATTGCCTTTTTTCTGGGAACCTTCATCTTCCTCGCGGTGGTGCTGCCCCTTGCCTGGATCCTTTGGGAGTCCGCCTCCTGGCGGAATTATGCCACGGCTCTGCAAACCGCCTGGCTGCCCATTGTTACCACCCTGGTGCTGGCGGTGAGCACCGCCAGCCTGGCAGTGCTTTTCTGTTACCCCGCCGCCTATTTTATCGTCCGGACCCGGACATGGTCCGCGTTTTTCCTGGACCTCGTTTCTTTCCTGCCGTTAGCCATTCCGGGGACGATTCTGGGGGTGGGCCTCATTCGCGTCTGGAATCATCCCGCCACGGGATTCCTCTATGGGTCGGCGGCGATCTTGCTGGTGGCTTATCTGGCGCAATTCTCTTCTTTTGCCCTCCGGTGTCTGGTCCCCAGTATGCATCAGATCTCCCCCCGCCTGGAAGATTCCTATTTGATCTATCGGCGGGGCTGGTTGCGAAGACAGGTGCACATCGTGGGGCCCCTGGCCCGGAACGGCATGTCCGCCGCCTGGATCCTGGTTTTCGTCCTTTGTCTGGGAGAGTTGGGATCTACCTTGCTCATTATCCCACCGGGGATGGAAACCCTTTCCTTGCGCATATATAACCTGTTGCACTATGGAGCCCATGAGATCGTCGCGGCGTTGTCGGTGATCTTGTTGAGTCTCACCCTCGTGCCGTTGGCGGTTCTGTTTTGGAAACGCCCTGGAATAATGAACACCTGATGCCCATGGGGTTTGATGGCCGCATTACATGATTGCAATAAAGAAGATTTCGAAATATTTCGGCACTTATGCGGCGTTGCGCCATTTTTCCCTGGATCTGAAGGCAGGGCAGAAGTGCTGTCTGGTGGGAAAAACGGGAAGCGGAAAGACCACCTTGCTCCGGCTGATCGCCGGCCTGGAGCAACCGGATGCGGGGGAAATCATCATTGATGGCCGACTTGCCAGTTCGAGATCGGCAATGGTTCCCCCCCATCAGCGGCAAATCGGCATGGTCTTTCAAAACCTGGCCATCTGGCCGCATCTCACCGCTGTCAGGCATCTCGTGATGGTGATGAACTCGCACCAGTCGCGTCGGGAAAAAGAGGAGAAGGCCTTAGGGATCTTGAGCAGCCTGGACATGAGCGAGTATGCCAGGAGTTATCCTGGCATGCTTTCCGGAGGCCAGAGACAGAAACTGGCCATTGCGCGCCTACTGGCCAGCCAGCCACGAATCGCTTTATGCGATGAACCCTATGCGCATCTCGACCCTGCTAGCAAAGAGGCGGTGAGAAGCTTGGTCAATAACTGGATAACCGAAAGCCATATCACCTTTATCATGGTGACCCATGACCCCTTGGAGGACTTCTCCTTCTTCGATACCATGGTTGCCCTGCGGCAAGGATCGCTGGTGGCCTGGGATAAGCCCGGGGACCTCCAGGACCTTTTCAGAATGATGGATCCCGGTGCGGAGGGCCCTTAAGAGATGAAAACCCCCACCCTGTGGTTCATCTTGAGCGTGCTCATGCTGACCGGCACCGCCTTTTCCCAAACGAAACTCCAGGTCTATTCCACCTGGGAGACCATGGAAATGGACCGCCTGGCATCCCTATGGCTCATCAAGAAGTTTATTGACCCCGGGGCGATGATTCGCTTCTATCCCCAGGGGACCATGGACATGGAAGGGATCCAGGTCGACACCCCTACTTCGCACTTCCGGCGCACCCAGCAGGTAACCGCTTATGAGAGCCTATTGCAAGCCCATGCCATAACTGACCCTGCCCTGGTGTATATCGGGCAATTGGTGCGCGATGTGGAGATCAATATCTGGGGGGCCAAAAAGCTGCCGGAATCCCAGGGTATCAACCTCGTCTTCAAGGGAATCTTCTTGAGCAGCAAAGAGCCCAAGGAGTCCATGGAAAAAGGTTTCATCGTCATGGACGGCCTGTATAAGACCTTGCATACCGGGAAGTGAGGTATCCTGTTTGAACACTTTGAGCATCATACTGGTGGGCTTAACCACATTGGTCTTCTCGGGAGTCCAGATATGCTCAAACCTTGTTTATGCCCAGGCGACCCCCGCCTCGTTGCAGATCAGCGAGGTGACCCGGGATAAGGAAATCTTTCGTCCTGCAGCCGGAGAGCAGATCAAAATCGGGTGGCGCTTATCATCCAGGGCCAAGGTGTCCCTGAAGATATATGACTGCGATCAGGACCTGGTTGCCGCCCTGTCTCCGGAAAAAATCATGGCCGCGGGCAGGCATACCCTGGTCTGGAAAGGCAAAGATCAACATGGCAGGGTGGTGCCGAATGAGGCGTATTTCTTCATTATCGAGGCGACCGCGGGAGCGAACCACGCGGTCTACGATCCCAGAGAGGTCTCCGGCGGGATGTTCCATGAGATCGACCGGGTGAAGCTCCTGGCCGCTAGCCAGCAACTGGAATACGAGTTGCCGGAAACCGGCCGGGTCTCCGTGCGGGCGGGCCTGGTGGACGGGCCGCTGTTGGCCATCCCGGTGGATTGGGAACCAAGAACCAAAGGGGTGCAGCGGGAGCGTTGGGACGGCATGGATCAGGAGAAGCTTATCCAGGTGGGGAAACGCCCCGATTACCGGATCCGGGCCTCTTATTATACCCTCCCGGAAAATACCATTATTACCCGGGGCAATAAGCAGGTGACCTTCCTGGATTACAAGCAGGCCCAGACCGGTGCCGGCCCGCCAAAGACCTGGGAACTGCCTCAGTTGCCCGCCTCAGTGCTGCGCTCTCCCC
Organism: Pseudomonadota bacterium; assembly: GCA_018897875.1. GTDB lineage: Bacteria > Desulfobacterota > Desulfobaccia > Desulfobaccales > 0-14-0-80-60-11 > 0-14-0-80-60-11. The sequence continues at coordinate 4,815 of JAHIKF010000504.1, forward strand.
TGGCGTCCAAGGGGATCATCTTTGCCAAGGCTCCCCCCCTTGAGGTCACCTTTCCCGGCGCCCCTGGGGATGACAAGCACCCCAGCCTGTTGCCCCAGGGTTTTCAGGTGAGAGTGGACCTTCCCGAACCCTGGAAGTCCGCCCTTAAGGCCCAACCCTACGAAATTTACTATTTTTGGGACGGTAAGTTCTTGATAGAAAATCCCAATATCCGGCTTCCCTATGAAACCACCCTGAGCCTCAAGGAATACCAACCAGGGCTGCATGTGCTCACCGTGAATCTCATCGATATCGGCGGGCAGATAGGGATCAGAAGTACAGCAGTGAGAATCCGGTAGCGGAACACCCCGGTTTCTCCATAGGAGGTTGTGCGATGGCGCCATTGACGGGTTACTCCAAGAGCATCAAGACCAGGCTGGCAAGCTGTCTTCTGGTCCTTTTCCTGTTGAGCTTTAGCGGGGAAGGTCGGGCCCAGTTGGACGGGGAGGACGCAGTACCCCCCCCGCCGAGCCGGAGCCACGTCAACCAGAGCCAGGAGGCCGCTTTTTCCCAGGCCCAGACCCTGTGGAACCAGCGCCGCTGGGAGCATGCGGTGTTGGCTTATGAGCACTACTTGCGTCTGCATCCCCAGGGAGACTATGCGCCCCAGGTCTATCATCATCTGGGGATGTATCTGGAACAACACCAGCGCCTGGATGAGGCCCTTCAGTATTATCAGGCCGGCGTGGCGCGGGCCAGAGACGGGAAAACCCGCCAGATCCTAGAGTCGGAAGTGGCGGATATCCAGACGAGATACGGTAACCTGGAAGAAGCCATCCAACTGTACCAGGGGATTCTGCGCCAGCCCGCCTCCTGGGAAATGTTCAAGATCGCCAACAAGAAATTGCTCATGCTGCATTTCAAGCGGGTAGCCCGGAAGAAGCAGGGAGACCACGCCAGCCGGTGCGGCCAAGAAAGCCTGAAGACCGCCCTCACCCAGTTGGGGGTCGCCCCCCGGGATGAGGTGCTCAAAAAAATCCCCCAGGTCCAAGGGAATCGCATCTCCATGGAATCCTTGAAGCAGGCGGCCCTGGCCCACGGGGTCAAATGCGACGGACTAAAGTCGGCGGACGGCCGCCTGGAGAAGCTCTCCCCCCCGGCCATCCTGCTCCTTAACCCGGGTCATTATGTGGTCTTCCAGGGTCTCACTGCCACCGGGGTCAAAGTTTTTGACCCGGTGGCCGGCCAGGAAGCCACCACCGTCATCCCCCTGGACCGCTTTCAGATGCAGTGGACCGGGTACGCCCTGAGCTTTGCCCCCTCGGACCGGAAAGTCCAGCACCTCACCCGGCTCTCGGATCAGGAGATGCAAAACCTCTTCGGCGGGTGCCATGCCGCCGGTTCCAACCAAACCAACAAAGGCAAGGGAATCCCCAATACCGAGATAATCGATCCCCTCCACATCTGGGTCAACAGCGTTTCCCTCAACATGATTCTGGAAGACGTGGACGCAGTGTGGCCCACCATGGGAGACCCCCTGGTCCTGAAGCGCACCTATAATTCCGAAGACGCCAATACCGGCATGTTCGGACCCAGCTGGCGCTTCAGCTATGAAATTTCCCTCACCGTGGACACCGCTGGCAACGCCACCGTCACCTGGGGGGACGGGCGCACCGATCTCTACACCAGTAAAGGCGACGGCACCTTTATGGCTCCTCTGGGGTATTTCGACCGGCTGGTGAAGAACCCCGACGGGACCTACTCCCTGTGGGAGAAGGCCGGCAAATTCACTTACTCCTTCGGCGCCGATCTGCGCCTGGGAAAGATCAGTGACCCGAACGGCAATGCCCTGGACCTGGTATGGGGGCCCAATGGCCTCACCGCATTGATCATCCATTACGGCAACACGACGAAACAGATCACTTTTACCTATGGTGGCCAGGGCCGGTGCACCCGCATCAGCCTGCCGGACGGTCGCTTTAGCACCTTTTCCTACAGCAGCACCGGCGATCTCATAACTTCCGCCGACATGGAGGGCTATAAAACTTCTTATGCCTATGACGTGAACAAGTATATCACCGGCATCGCCACTCCCCTGGGAGTAAAGCAAATCCTCTACCAGCCAAGCCCAGCCAATCTGAATATTTACGCTCCCCAGAAGATTATTACCCCATCCGGGAACACCTTTCAATTTACGGTGGACGGCACCGACATCGTTTACACCGACGGTAACGGCCACCAGACCCGCTACACCGTGGACAGCTACACTGCCTTCACCAGCAAGATTACCAACGCAGCCGGGGGCGTCACCTCTTTTACCTATGATAGCTATGGCAATCGGACTTCCGTGACCGATCCCAGCGGCGCCAAGTGGGTTTTGGCCTATGATCCTGATCCCTCCAAGGGGAATCTTACCAAGCTCACCGACCGCTTGGGCAGGTCAGTCACCATGACTTACAGCGCCTACGATGACCTTATGAGTGTAAATGCCCCCTTGGGACGCCAAAGTAATTTCACCTATGACACTAACCACAACTTGGTGAAGATGACTGACTCCCTATCCCGAGAAACATCCTTCACCTATTACTCGTCGGGTAGACTCCTGCAAAGTACACTTTCCGGAACCCCTAATCCCGTTATCACCTTCCAATATGATGCCTTTGGCAATTTGATTTCCGAAACCGACCCGGCAGGCCACATCACCCGGTATGCTTATGACGAAGCCGGCCGGGTACTATCCCGCACTGATGCCAACGGCAATCAGACAGAATTCGCCTATGACAAACTGAGCAGGCTGACCAGGGTCTCCGCTCCGGATGGAGTTGTACTTTATACCTTCGACTCCACTGATTTAAGGGAGATCACCGCTATAGACCGTCGCCAGATGACTTTTGCCTACGATAAAAGTGGTCATATAGTCAATTTCAGAGATATCCATGGGTTCCTCCTTCATTATGCTTATGACGGGGAAGGTAATCTGACTTCTCTCACTTATCCCGGTAATAAGGTGGTTACCTATCAGTATGACAACCTGAACCGCCTCACCAGTGTCACCGATTGGCTGGGCAAAACCACTACTTATACCTACGACAATGTGGGCAACACGGTGCAAATAGCTTATCCAAATGGCACCGGCGCCCAATTATATTACGACAGCAATCATCGTTTAATCGTGCATCAGAATTACGGCGTCTCCGGCCAGCCCCTGCCCCAGTTCGCCTACCTCCTGGATGACGCAGGCAATTGCATCGGCGAGACCCGGAGGTATGCCGAGTTCGCTGAGCCCGCCTGGAAAAACCTGGCCTCCCAATACAACATTGATGACCGCCTGATCAATACCGGTAGCTCCATGTTTCAATACGATTCCAATGGCAATCTGATTTCTAAGACCATGGGAGCTATTGTTTTTAATTACTCTTATGATTACAACAACATGATGACTCAGGTGCAGATGCCAGACAAAACTTATAAATACAAATATGACCCGCTACTCAACCGAGTGAGCAAACAGGTGGGTGATGATAAAAAACTTCTCGTCGTGAACCCTAATGCTGTTGTCCCACAAGTTATGATGCAGACCAATATTGGGAAAAATCCCACAGATTATTACATTTATGGCGTGGGCCTCCTATCTCGCATTGATGCGGACGGTAACGTTTACTACTACCATTTCAACGGGTTAGGAAGTACCGTAGCCGTTACCGATAAAGATGGCAATCCAGTGAACCGTTACCTTTACGATCCATTCGGAAAGCTACTCGAAAGTTACGAAACCTTTCAGAATCCCTTCCGATATGTAGGTCGGTATGGGGTGATGGACGATGACAATGACTTGCTCTTCATGAAGGCCCGCTATTATGACTCCCAATTGGGTAGGTTTATCGGAAAGGACCCAGCAGGATATATGAGTGGCATGAATGTTTACACCTATGTTTATAATAATCCTTTAGGTTTTATTGATCCATTGGGATTGCAAGGCTATAAGCCTAACTTCTTCGATAAAATCTTACGTTATGGAAATTGGGGAGGTAAGCATTGGAGCGGAGCAGGATGGATACCGGAAGGCGGATTAGGCCAACGTTCAGTAACCGCCCTTGACTGGCTAGATCGTTGGTGGCAAAAACACGATATTGATTGCATTGACAATCCCATAGGTAACACCAATAGGGTTAAGCTCGGTGTCTTCACCGAACTTTATTTGAGAAAAATGTTTTTACCATGGACTGTAAATTTACACAAAGAAATTGCCGCTTGGGCGTTCATCGTTGGAGTATGGCATTAATGACCTTCATTATTATTTTGGCCATCTGTTTTCATCAACCTAAATAAAAGTGGTTATCAGAATTAAGTATTTTATGCAAGATATTCTAATAACCTAAATTATAAAATTTTTTACCATACGATTGTTGTTTAGTACGAGAATATATTCAACTGCTACTTTCAAATATTAATAAAAGGGATAAAAGCGATGAACCCAAAGTGCAATTTAGCCCTCATGTCTCTTTATTTAATTCTTTGCGCAATATTCTGCTCTCCTCTCAATTGCCACGCAGCAACTTCCATTCCCTGCGGCGGGGCCGCGGCGGGCAGCATCACGGCCGCCGCCCAGGTGGACACCTACACCTTCACGGCCGCGGCGGGTGACGTGATTACCATCCGGGCCGCCCGGGTCACCGGGGATACCAATTACTTCAATATCGTCCTGGAACTCGACGCCCCGGATGGGAGCCTGGTCGGCACCGGAACCTGGCAGATTGACAAGACCCTCACTGCGTCGGGGACCTACACCGTCAAGGCCAGGGACGACAACAATACCCATACGGGCACCTATATTCTCACCTGGCAAAAAGTCAACAACCCGTGCAACGCCACGGCCCTGAACGCGGGGGAGGTGGCCGTGGGGGACCTGGGCCAAACGGTGGATAATCCTCCCTGGCGGTATTACTCCTTCACCGGGGCCGCCGGCGACGTGGTGACCCTGCGGGCCGCCAGGACCGCAGGCGATACCAATTACTTCAACGTCTACCTGGAACTCTTCGCCCCTAACGGCACCCGCATCGGCAACGCCCTCTGGCAGATCGACCAGACCCTGCCCCAGAACGGCACCTATACGATTCTGGTCCGGGATGACAACACCACCCAGGCCGGCAGTTTCGCCCTGGATTGGCAGAGGCTGACCAATCCCGTTAACGCCACGCCCTTGAACTGTGGCGAAATGGCGGCGGGAAACCTGGGCCAGACAATGGAAAATCCCCCATACCGCTATTACTCCTTCACCGGCGCCGTGGGGGACCTGGTGACCCTACGGGCGGCCCGGACCGCAGGCGATACCATTTATTTCAATGTCTACCTGGAACTCTTTGCCCCTAACGGCACCCGCATCGGCAACGGCCTGGCAGATAGACCAGACCCTGCCCCAGAACGGCACCTATACAATTCTGGTCCGGGATGACACCAGCACCCAGGCCGGCAGTTTTATCCTCACCTGGCAGCGACTGAACAACCCCTGCAATGCCGCCAGTCTGGGGTGTGGGGAGATCGCCCGGGGGGCCCTGGGCAGCACCGCGAGCACCCCGCCCTGGCAGTATTGCTCCTTCACCGGCGCCGCCGGCGATGTGGTGACCCTCCGGGCGGCCCGGACCGCAGGCGATACCATTTATTTCAATGTCTACCTGGAACTCTTTGCCCCTAACGGCACCCGCATCGGCAACGCTGCCTGGCAGATAGA
>JAHIKF010000505.1 GCA_018897875.1 Pseudomonadota bacterium
ATGTTGTTGGGCTTGATGTCCCGGTGCATGATGCGGTTCTTATGGGCATGGGCCACCACCTCGATGAGTTGCAGGATGAGGCGCTCTACCAAAGGCCGGGGCAACTCCTGATCCAGCATGTCCCCCAGGGTCATGCCTTCCACGTATTCCTGAATGATGATCAGTTTACCATCATCTTCCAAAGTATCAATCAGCTTGGCCACCCCGGGGTGGGGGTCGAGCTTCTGGCAGATGGCCGCCTCCTTGCGAAACTTGGCGTTGGCGGCCTTGAGAAAGGGGATTTTGGCCACGAAGCGCCGCTCCGGGCCCAGGGCCTCCGTGTCCACCACCAGCCACACTTCGCCGAAATTCCCCTGCCCCAGCTTTTTGATTTTCTCAAAGCGGCCCCCCAACAGCGGCGTCATCTGCATCAGGGCCAGGTAATCCCGGGCGCTGGGCAGCAGGTGCTCCACCAACCCCTGGAGGGCCCGCTTCAGGGGAGAGGAGGAACCCACCGGTTGCACCTGGAAGCTCACGACTTCTTCGGGGCGTCCCTTCAGGGCCAGGTCGTTGATCAACACCGTTACCGGCTGACCCTCCCGGTTCACCAGGTGCAGCTTGACGTTATCCCCCGCGTCCGGTTGGGTGAGCACCCGCCGGAAGCGCTCCCGATCCTCGGAGGAATAGAGTAACTCCTCCAGAGGCACGGGCACCGGAGTCCCCCGTTTGCCCGGATAGCCCAGGAGGCGCCGCAACGCGGGGTTGAGATTGCACACCGTGCCCCAGCGGTCGCAGAAAAAAAGGGGATGGGCGGTCTCTTGAAAGATCCGGGAGAACTCCTCGTGAGAGGCTAACAGCAGGCGCCGGTCATTTTGCAGGCGGAGGACCACGGCTACCCGGGCCAGGACCTCCCGGGGTTCGAAGGGGGGGAGCAGGAATTCGTCCGCCCCCGCCTCCAGGGCCCAGGCTGCGGCCGTATCGGAGAACTCGGTGAGCCCCACGATGATGGGCAGGTCCCAGGTGGTGTCATCGGCTTTGAGGCGGCGAATCAACGGCTGCACCACGCCGGTCTCTTCCAGGAGCACCAGGAGGTTCGGGGACCGGGCCTGGAGTTCGGCGGCCAACTGGTCCCAGCTGCACCGGGCCACCTCATAGGGGACCCGGGCCAGGATGTCGGCCACTCGCTGGCGGGTCTCGGTTTCAGGGCCGACGATGAGAACGTAAGAGTCCGGCAACAACACTCTCCTTATAACCTGCGCCTGAGTCGGGCATGACGAAATCCGGGGCTGCTTCCGGGCTGGCCTCACATCGCCCCCCAAAAATCTCTCTTCGTCACCCCTAACTGGCGCCCAGGGCGGCGACTCAATCCCGGCTCCCGGCCTCCTGCAGTCCTGTTCCGAAAAGTTCAAAGTTCAAGGTTCAAAGTTAATGTAGGGTGCGCACCGCGCACCAGCGGCGGGCGCTACGGCCGCCCTTTTCATGCTTTACGGGTGGGCCAAAGGCCCATGAGGAACTGGCCGGGTTAACCATAAGGGCATAAAATGGAGATATTCTTTCTTCAGGATCTCAGCCCGGTACAGCCGTAAAATTGGTCCAACCGCCATCCGAAACCGTAAAATCCAGCGGCACCGCCTCCTGATAGACATTGTCCATGGATTGAAAGGATTTGGCAAGGCCGATTTTGTATTGACAAAAGCAGGAGGCCGGGATAAACAAAACACCTGGGAGGCGGGGTAGCTCAGCCGGTAGAGCAGCGGACTGAAAATCCGCGTGTCCCCAGTTCAATTCTGGGTCCCGCCACCACTGATTTCAAACACTTATAGGCTGCCGGACGCAGCCTTTTTCTTTAAGGGATAACTCAGGGATAACCACCATGCGGAATTTTGCCCATTTTTCCCTGCAATTTATCATCGTCTAAGAGGGGTATCTAACCCAAAGACATTCCACCAATAAGCCCATCTCTCCCTCCTTGCTTCATCCGATATTCCAAAGCCTCTAAAGCCAATGGCAAAAATGAAGGCACTGCCCTCACGTCCGTTTACCACCTCGTGATTGTGATTCTGATTACCCCCAGGCATTTTGCAAGCTGCTCTTGCGTTAAGCCCTGCTTGCGCCGCCATGCTTGGAGTTCATTGCCTGTCATGAGGCTATTGCATCTATTGGCTACATACTGTCAAGGGAAATTTCGCCAAGCTGTGAGAAATGAATGGTAGGGTAAGGGGTATTCACCATCATATCCATTTCACTCCTGAAACCAGATATTTCCCCATAGACATTTCAAATCTAGTGTCATAAGGTGGACTATATACCCGGATAGGGAGGGGATATGTTTGGTTTAGAGAAATTAAAATTTAAGACTAAAGTAATTTTAGTATCAGTAATTATTGTTATTGTTTCAATGGGTATCGTATATATACGGAATACAACCCCTATAATTGTCACACTAATTGATGATTGGGTATTTGTTGAAAATACCGATGAAGGTAATTGGTATTATAAATCAAATACAATTTATATAGATGACCAAACCCATATTATAAAAGGATGGGTAAAAATTGTATATACTGAAAATGGAAAACAACAGTTATTAAAAACACATAAGGATGATAAATACAAAGATATTAATAGGTCATTAAGTATGGTTTCAATTAATTACCAAAAAATGGAATATCAGGAAAATAGGGTGGTTTATTATTCTGAATCAGGCAATATTATAGGTAGTGACGAATTATCTGTAAAAATGGATGATTTTATTCCTAAATCTGTAGGCGACAAATTATTAGTTAAAATACTCAAAGATTATAGTATCAAGAGATAATCTATATCCCATTTCCCTTCTATAAATATAATCCACCACTCGATAGCCATATCTCAGATACCATAGGACTTTATTCACCCCTTCCATATCCATCCTGAATGTATCTGGTGGACTATCCATTGACCCCCAGGACAAGAGATTTTTCCAAACGAATTGTAAGGCAGGGCTTATGTCTGGAAAATGGGCTGTAGCCTTTGAATGTGACCTGAGCAAAGGGGTATGTGTCTTGGCCACCCCCTCTATGTTGGGACTGCCGCGACGGTATTACTTAAACAGCAACCTAGGTCAACATCAAGGCCCCGGCCAGGACCATAATCTCCACAACTTCGTTGGTGGCGCCCAGGATGTCGCCGGTGATGCCGCCCAGGCGGCGCTGAAAGTAGAGGCTGCCCAGCCAGACCAGGGCGGCGGCGGCGATGCAGAGCACCAGGCCCGGAGCCCCCAGGATCAGGAGAGATAAGCCCCCGGCGCTGAGGCTGGCGCCCATGAGGACCCGAGGGCTCACCCCCAGGGTCATGGCCTGCCCCAGGCCGCCTTCCGCCCGGGCGTAGGGGGAGAGATAGGCCAGGAGCACCATGGACCAGCGGCTGATTATCGGGAAGAGCAGCAGGGCTCCGGCCCCGCGGGTTTGGGTGGCCAGGGAGAGGAACAGGGAAAATTTGAGGACCAGACCCAGGATGAGGCTGATGACCCCGAAGGCGCCCACCCGGGAGTCTTTCATGATGGTGAGGGCCTCTTCCGGGGTGCGGCCCCCGCCCAGGCCGTCGGCGGTGTCGGCCAGGCCGTCCAGGTGCAGCCCGCCGGTGACCCACACCGTCAGCGTCAGGAGCAAGGCCGCGGCCGCCGGGGCGGGCAGCATTTTTTGTAAGCCCGCCCACGCAACCCAGAAACCCAAGCCCAACAAAGCCCCGACCCAGGGGAACCAGAACATGGAGCGTGCCAGGGCCGCCTCGTCCGCCGGGCCTCGCCAGGGCCAGGGCAGCTTGGTGAGAAAGGTGAGGGCCAGGGGCAAAGTGGAGTTCATGCGTCCTGGTCGGCCACCCCGGCCTCCCCGAAGGTGGCCATTTCCCGGTAGACTCTGACGCCGGCTTCCAGGAGGGTCAAGCCCAGGGCGGCGCCGGTGCCTTCCCCCAGGCGCATCTGGAAATTCAACAGGGGCTTGAGGCCCAGGAAATCCAGCATGATCTGGTGCCCCGGCTCCATCGAGCGGTGGGCGGCGATGAGGTAATCGGTCACCGCGGGGGCCAGGGCCTTGGCCACCAGCGCCCCGGCGGTGGCGATGAAGCCGTCGAGCACCAGGGGCCGCCGGGCCGCGGCGGTTCCCAGGATGAAGCCGGCGATGCCGGCAATCTCCAGGCCGCCCACTGCGGCCAGGGCCCCCACGGGGTCTTCGGAACTGGGACGGTGCAGGGCCAGGGCCCGGTTGATCACCGCCACCTTGTGGCGAAAAACCGCGTCCTCGATGCCGGTGCCCCGGCCGGTGACCGCCGCCACCGGCTTGCCGGTAAAGACTGCGGCCAGGGCCGCGGCGGGGGTGGTGTTGCCGATGCCCATGTCCCCGGCGGCCAGGGCGTCCACCCCGGTGGCGGTGGCCTGTTCCGCCATTTCCACCCCCACCAGGAGGGCCTGAAGGACCTCCTCCCGGGTGAGAGCCGGTTCCTGGGCCATATTGCGGGAGCCGTAGGCCACCTTGCGGTCGATGAGTTCGGGGATGTGGCCGAAATCGTGGTTGACCCCGATATCCACCACCGCCACCCGGGCCCCGGCATGCCGGGCCAGGGCATTGATCCCGGCGCCCCCCCGGAGAAAGTTGAGGACCATCTGATAGGTGACTTCCTGGGGATAGGCACTCACCCCTTCGGCCACCACCCCATGATCCGCGGCGAAGACCACCACCCACTTCTTTTCGAGGGTGGGCAGCAGCTCGCCGCGGATGCCGACATAGAGAGTCGCCAGTTCCTCCAGGCGGCCCAAACTGCCCCGGGGCTTGGTAAGGGAATCCAGGCGCTCCCGGGCCTGGTCCAGCCAGGTGGGGTTGAGGGGTTCGATCTGAGAGATTATCTGGGACAATTCCGTCATCATAGTTACAAGACCTCAATTCTTAGAATAGCTATCAACAGTGAGCGGTGAGCAGTGAGCAGTTGCTCATGGGCCTTCGGCCCACCCATAAAGTATGAAAAGGTTGTTAGGGCGGGCCTCCCGTGCTCGCCCCCGTTGGTGGCACAGGTTTTCAACCTGTGCACCCGCACCGGTAAGATACCGGTGCCACCAAAGATTTTTAAGAACAGCCCTTTTCAGGAAGAGCCTGAACCTGGCCAGCTGGCTCACAGTCTGGCCGGGAAATGATCGCTCTTGATGAGCATCGGGACCCCCGCCACCACCAGGACTACCAGGTCCGCCACCTGCGCCAGGCGCTGGTGCAGCCAGCCGGCCTGATCCCGAAATTCCCGGGCCAGGGGATTGTCCGGGACGATCCCCCATCCCACCTCATTGCTGATCAGGATGGTGGGGACGGCGGTTGTGGCCAGGGCTGCCAGCAAGTCCTCGCCGGCCGTCTGGATGCTGCCTGGGGAGGCGTCCTTCTGAAGCAAGAGATTGGACACCCACATGGTGAGGCAGTCCACTACAACGACCCCGCAATGGTTCTGGGCTTCACCCAGGGCGGCCGCCAGTTGTAGGGGGACCTCCCGGGTGCCCCAGTCCGAGCCCCGTTCCCGCTGGTGGGCTTCGATGCGGGCCTCCATCTCGGCATCCCGGGGCTGGCAGGTGGCCACAAAGAGGCGGGGAGCCGGGCAGCGGGCCGCCAGGCCCAGGCCGTAGCGGCTCTTGCCGCTGCGCGCCCCTCCCAAAATCAGGGCCAGGCGAAAATATGAAGTTGTGTTCTCCATGCTCGATGATTCCCGGCGCCCGGCTTTTGCGCCCCGATATCAGTAGGGGGACGCCCCCAGGGTCTTTAAGATTTCCCGTTGTAACTGCGGCACCCAGGCGGAGGTGAGGTAGTAGCGTGACACATCCCGCCGGAACGTGTCCCAGGCCAACTTGTCCTCCCGGGCGTAGAGATACAGAATGGTGCGTTTCACCAAGAGCTGCCCCAGGGTATCGGAGAACATCAGGTTCTCAAATCCCGGCGAAAAACCCGGCCTGAGAATGGCTTTGGCCTTGCCATTCTGGTGGGTGGCCTGCCGGCGGATTGTTTGGTTTACCGCGGCCGCTTCTTTCACATACACATCTTTGAAAGGGAGATTATCCACGGTGATGGCGGCGGGGGTCAGACGATAGTAAGTTTCGGGCACATTGACCAGAAGGGAGTCGGCATGGCTGGTATGAAAATAGTCGAAACGGTTATCAAAGCTCTCAAAATAGAGCTGACCCTGGCGAGCGATAAACGACCCCGGGAAATCCCGGGGGCCGCCGTTGTAGCCCACAGTTTGGCCCAGATAACGCACCGGTTGGCCGGCCGCGGCCCGGGCCAGGAAGGCAAATTGCCCGCAGCAATGGGCTCCCCCGGTGAATTCGGAAATGCCCCAATAGGTGATGGACCCCGCCTCCAGCCGGGCGCAAGCCATGAATCTGCCGCCCGCTAATTTCTGCACCTGCCGGCCGTCCGCCATGATGGTCAGGTCTTGCCCGAACCGGCCGTCGGCAGTGGCGAGCCCCAGGGTGACGCCGCCGCCGGCATTGACGCTGGCGGTTGGTTTCCCCTCCAGCACCTGCTCAAGGTTGACCACGGCTGGCGACGGGGCTGCGATCTCCCCGGCCTGGGCCGAGGTCAGGGACAGAGCCAGGAGAACCGACAACAAGACGCCAACGGCAAGGATTCGATTCTTCACAATCGCACATCCTCAGATTTCGTATCTAACTTGAAAATTTATCCTAATTACCTCGAAGTGCCAAGTTGCAAAGCTAAATTAATGGGAAGCTGGGAGGCCAAACCCGGTTTGGTCCCTCACGGCGCGGCCTAAAAGTGCGGGGCCTCCGGGGAGCGCCTTGACCAGGCCCGGCAAATCTGGGATGATAGCCGCAAAAATCACTACCATTCCAGGGGGGTCAGCATGGAATTTACTTTATCACCGGAACAGCAGGTGGTCCAGAAAAAGGCGCAAAGCCTGGCCCAGGAAGTGCAAGCCCTGTCCGCCCGGCTTGACCGGGAGGCCCAGTTTCCCCGGGAGATTTTGCAGCGTTGGGCCCAAGGAGGCATGTTCGGCCTGGCTCTGCCCCGGGAATACGGCGGCCAGGGCCTGGATTATGTGGCCTACGTCCTGGCCCAGATGGAGCTGGCCCAGGTGTGCCCGGCTTCGGCCCTGATCCTGCACGTCAACCACTCCCTGTTCGGGGGGGCCGTGGCTCAGTTCGGTACGCCGGCCCAGAAAGAGGCCTGGTTGCCGCCGGTGGCCCGGGGGGAGGTCTATGCCTGCTTTGCCCTGACCGAACCCGAGGCGGGCTCCGACCCGGCCGGCATGAAGACCGTGGCCCGCCGGGAACCGGATGGCTGGGTGCTCACCGGGGCCAAAAACTTCGTCACCTCGGGGGGCGAGTCCCGCTTCGCCCTGGTGGCGGCGCTCACCGACCCGGAGCGGGGCGCCAAGGGGATCAGCGCCTTTGTGGTGGAAATCCCCGCCACCCCGGAGGTCACCTGGGGGGCCCGGGAGGAGAAACTGGGGTTGAGGGGCGCGACTTCGGTCCGGCTCTTTTTTGACCAGGCCCGGTTGCCGGAGGCCAGCCTCCTGGGCGAGGCAAACCAGGGGCTCAAAATAATGCTGGCCGCCATGGACGGAGCCCGGGTGGGCTCCGCCGCCATCGCCGTGGGGCTGGGCCGGGGCGCTTTGGCCGCGGCCATGGCCTATGCCAAGCAGCGGCGGCAGTTCGGCCAGGCCGTGGCGGATTTTCAGGCCATCCAGTGGAAGCTGGCGGACATGGCCACGGATTTAGAAGCCGCCAGCCTCCTGACCCTGAAGGCCGCCTGGCTCAAAGACCAGAAGCAGCCCTACGGCCTGGCCGCGGCCATGGCCAAGCGTTTTGCCACCGATGCGGCCATGGCTGCGGCCACCGAAGGGGTGCAGATCCTGGGAGGCTACGGTTGCCTGACGGAATACCCTATGGAACGCTACTTCCGGGACGCCAAGGCGGGCCAGATTTACGAAGGCACCAACGAAATCATGCGCCTGATCATCGCCCGGAACCTGCTGAAGGGTTGAAAGGCAGACAGTTGCCAGTGGTCAGTGGCCAGTCCATGGGTTTACTGGCCACTGAACTGCTAATTAATGTTGTGTCACATGAATATTTTTCATAATTCAGGCAAAATGATATCCGGGTAACGTATCATCGGACAAAATAGGATTCTGGAGATTCCCCCACAAAAGGTCAATTTCGCTATTCAGACCATAGTGCGCCACGAACGCACGTAGAGTGCGGTGCTGCGCAAGAGATGAGGGTAGGCCCCTCGGAATCGGTCTGCAGGGACAGGTTCCAAACCGCCTTAAGCTGCGCTGGTTAAGAGCCAGGGTGGTGAGCGTTAAGGAAA
>JAHIKF010000506.1 GCA_018897875.1 Pseudomonadota bacterium
AACCCCTGGGCTTCGTCATATTCATGATCGCGGCCATGGCCGAATGCGGCCGGACGCCGTTTGACCTCATTGAGTGCGAAAACGAGCTGGTGGCCGGGTACCAGACGGAATACAGCTCCATGAAGTGGGGCATGTTCATGATGGGGGAATACGCCCACATCATCGCGGCCTCGGCGCTGGCCACCACCCTGTTCCTGGGCGGCTGGCAGGGGCCGGTGCTGCCCCCCGTCGTTTGGTTTATGATCAAGACCTTCGCACTGGTCTTCTTCTTTATCTGGGTAAGAGGCACCTTCCCCCGCTTCCGGTTCGATCAGCTCATGGCCTTGGGCTGGAAGGTCCTGCTGCCCCTAAGCCTGGTGAACATCCTGGTCACCGGGGCGGTTATCTTACTTATCAAGGGTTAATCCATGATTATTCCTTTGCTCAAAGGTTTGGCGACCACCCTAAAGATGGCGTTCTCCAAACCCATCACCCTGCAGTATCCGGAAGAGAAACGGGAAGTTTCCCGGCGCTGGCGGGGCCATCCGGAACTCACCATCAATGACGACGGTGACCGGCGTTGTGTGGCCTGCACCCTGTGCCTGGTGGTCTGCCCGTCCAACGCCATCAAGGGTATCGAGGCCGGCGAGGGAGATGATCACGGGAAATATCCGGTGGCCTTCACCATCGATTTGCAGCGCTGCATTTTCTGCGGCTTCTGCCAGGAGGCCTGTCCCAAGGGGGCCATCAAACTGAACAGCCTTTATGAACTGGCCCAATACGACAAAAAGTTGCTCATTCTCGACATCGAAGGGGCAACCCAGAGCAAGTCGCAACTGCGCCTGGGGGATTGGCTATGATCCAAGTAAGCCCTAATCCCCAGCCAATTCGGCAGGAATAGGAGGCCCGAGGGATGCAGACGCTGTTTTTCATCCTGGGCGCCGTGGCCCTGATTTCCGGCGGCCTGGTGGTCTTTCAGAAGCACCCCCTGAGGAGCGCCCTCTGGCTCATCGTCAACTTCTTTGCGGTGGCAGGCATCTACCTCCTGGCCCACGCCGAATTCATCGCCGCCATCCAGGTGATCGTCTACGCCGGGGCCATCATGGTGCTGTTCCTGTTTGTCATCATGCTCATGAATATCAGGCAGCCGGAAGAGGATCCCAAGATTCCCTTTATCGGGCGGAAACTGGCGGGCATCATCCTGGCCGGCTTCACCGGGCTGATCCTGATTTACGGCGTCACCAAGGCGACGCTGACCACCGCTAAGGAAATGGCCCCGGGCCTGGGCAACACCGAATCCATCGCCCGGAGCCTGTTCACCGACTATCTGCTGCCCTTCGAAGTCACGTCGGTCCTGCTCCTGGTGGCCATCGTCGGGGCCGTGGTCTTGGCGAAGAGCAAGTTGAAGTGATGGCGTGAGAATCTCAAGCGGAGAACGATTATGGTAGTGCCGGTCCAATATTACCTGGCCTTGAGCGTGGCCCTGTTCGCCCTGGGGGTGATCGGGGTCCTGATTCGGCGCAACGCCCTGGTCATCTACATGAGCATCGAAATGATGCTCAACGCCGTCAACCTGGCCTTCATCGGCTTTGCCGACTACTTCAAAGCCGTGGACGGCCAGATGTTCGTGTTCTTTGTCCTGACCGTGGCCGCGGCGGAAGTGGCGGTGGGACTGGCCTTGATCGTGGCCATCTTCCGCAACCGGGGCGACGTTTACGTAGATAACCTCAATATCCTCAAGTGGTGAGGCGAACTCCATGATGGATTATGTCTGGCTGATACCCCTCTTTCCCCTCATCGGCTTTTTGATCAACGGCCTGGTGGGTAAGAGTCTGCCCAAGTCAGTGGTGGGGACCATCGGGTCCGCAGCTGTGGGCCTGAGTTTCCTGGTCACCGTGGCGATCTTCCTGGAATTCCTTAAGCTCCCGGAGGGGATCCACGCGGTGGAAAAGGTGGTCTACACCTGGATCGCCTCGGGGCCCTTCACGGCCTCGGTGGCCTTCCTGATCGACCCCCTATCCCTGATCATGCTGCTGGTGGTCTCCGGGGTGAGCACCCTCATCCACATCTACTCCATCGGCTACATGCACGATGACGAGGGCTTTTACCGGTATTTCGCATACCTCAACCTCTTCGTCTTCGCCATGCTCATCCTGGTGAGCGCCAACAACTTCCTCATGATGTTCGTGGGTTGGGAAGGCGTCGGTCTCTGTTCTTATCTGCTCATCGGGTTCTGGTATGAAAAGCAGTCGGCGTCCGACGCGGGCAAGAAAGCCTTCGTGGTCAACCGGATCGGCG
>JAHIKF010000507.1 GCA_018897875.1 Pseudomonadota bacterium
GCGGCAGTGTCCGCCCCTCGCCCCGGTCGCGCTACCGCCAATGGTTGACGCACAAGCTGGCCACCTGGATCGACCAGTTCGGTTGTTCGGGTTGTGTGGGCTGCGGACGCTGTATCACCTGGTGCCCCGTGGGCATCGACCTCACCGAGGAAGTCCGGGCCATCCGGGAAACGGCCGCGGGAGTTCGGAAGGAGTAACACCATGGATACGATGGAACCCATTCTGGCGGCGCATCCCTTTTTTAAAGGCCTGGATTCGCGCTATCTCAAGCTTATCGTCGAGTGCGCGGCGCGCCAAACCTTCACCCCGGGGCAGTTTCTCTGCCGGGATGATGGAGAAGCCACGTCGTTTTACGTGATCCATCATGGCCGGGTGGCGGTGGAAATCTACCGGGCCCGCCGGGGAGCGCTCACCATTCAAACGATCGGAGAGGGCGAGGTGTTGGGGTGGCTGTGGTTTGACCAGCCGTATCACTGGCATCTGGATGCCCGGGCCCTGGATCTGACCCGGGTCATCAGCCTGGAGGTTAAAGGTCTCATGGACCGATGCACCCAGGACCATGATTTCGGCTATGAGCTCATGCGGCGCTACGCTCATCACCTGGCGGTGCAGTTCCGGGTGGCCAAGGCCCAACTGGCCGATTTTTATGGAGATTGATGGGGTGCCGGGGGTTAACCGGTCTGACGTTTCACAATTAATATGGCAATTAAATATGGGAGGGTTCTCCCCCCCTTTTCTAAAGGGGGGTTAGGGGGGATTAGGTAACTCATTAATAATCCCCCTAAATCCCCCTTTAAAAAAGGGGGACTTATAACACCCGGCCTTCAAGATCTGGCTTATGTAATACATACATTTTATGGATCGCGACACCAGTGGGAAATTTCGAGAATAAATCTTATGATATCTGAGCGTCGGGGCGGGTTTCAAACCCGCCCCTACCGGGCTCCCTGACTAAGTACCAGGAAGGCATATGACAGCAAACCTGCCGGATCCGATGCTACCGACCCCTTTCGTGGTCCAAAAAGTGAAGCGGGAGACCTCCGACACCTACACCCTGGACCTGACCCGAGCCGACGGCGCCACGAACTTTACCTTTGCCCCGGGCCAGTTCAACATGCTCTATGCCTTCGGGGCCGGCGAGGTGCCCATCTCCATCAGCGGCGATCCGGCTCGCACCGGAACCCTGGTGCACACCGTGCGGGACGTGGGGAACGTGACCCGGGCCATCTGCCGCCTGAAGCGGGGAGAGGTGCTGGGAGTGCGGGGTCCCTTCGGGGTCCCCTGGCCGGTGGACCGGGTGGCGGGCGAGGACGTCCTGATTATCGCCGGCGGCCTGGGGTTGGCGCCCTTGCGGCCGGCGTTGTATCACCTGCTCCAGCATCGGGGCGAATTCGGCAATATCGAGGTGATCTACGGCGCCCGGACTCCCAAGGACCTGCTCTACCTCAAGGAACTGGAAGTCTGGCGCGGCCGCTTCGACCTCCGGGTCCACATCACCGTGGACTCAGCGGCAGACGATTGGCGCAGCAACGTGGGGGTGGTGACCAAGATCATCGCCCGGGCCCGGTTTGATCCCCCCAGTACCGTGGCCCTGATCTGCGGCCCCGGGGTGATGATGCGCTTCACCGTGCTGGAACTCATGAACCATGGGCTTCAGCCTTCACAGATCTATGTGTCCATGGAACGTAACATGAAATGCGGCATCGGCCTGTGCGGCCATTGCCAGTGGGGGCCGTTTTTTGTCTGCAAAGACGGCCCGGTGTTCCGCTATGACCGCATTAAAGACTGGTTCGACCGGCGGGAGGTGTGACATGGCCCCGAAGCGCAAGCCCAGGCTGTCGGTGTGGAAATTCGCCTCGTGCGACGGCTGTCAGCTCTCCCTCCTGGATTGCGAAGACGAACTGCTCACCATCGCTGGGGCCGTGGAGATCGCCTATTTTCCGGTGGCCTCCCGGGCCATGGCGAAAGGCCCTTACGATCTCACCCTGGTGGACGGCTCCATCACCACGCCCCACGACGCGGCGGTAATCAAGCAGGTGCGCCGGGCTTCCAAGTACCTGGTGGCCCTGGGCACCTGCGCCAACTCCGGGGGCATCCAGGCGCTACGCAATTTCAAGGATGTCAACGACTTTATCAATGCGGTCTATGAGCACCCCGAGTAT
The DNA here is from genome assembly GCA_018897875.1 of Pseudomonadota bacterium. Lineage (GTDB taxonomy): Bacteria > Desulfobacterota > Desulfobaccia > Desulfobaccales > 0-14-0-80-60-11 > 0-14-0-80-60-11. The sequence goes on from JAHIKF010000507.1 coordinate 2,163, forward strand.
ATCCAGACCTTGAAGGAGTCCACCCCCATCGCGGCCCACGTCAAGGTGGATTTTGGCCTCAACGGCTGCCCCATTAACAAGCACCAGCTCCTGGGGGTGGTCAGCGCCTTTTTGCAGGGGCGCCCCCCCATGGTCCGGTCCCACAGCGTCTGCATCGACTGCAAGCTGCGGGGGAATATCTGTGTGATGGTCATGGGCACCCCCTGCCTGGGGCCGGTGACCCATGCCGGGTGCGGGGCGCTCTGCCCCACCTATCACCGCGGCTGTTATGGCTGCTACGGCCCCAAGGAGACGCCCAACACCGCGGCCTTGAGCGCCTGGTTCAGCCAAAGGTTGGGTATGAGCGAGCCCAACCTGGTGCGGGCCTTCCGGGCCTTTTACGCCAACGCCCCCGCCTTTCGCCAGGAGAGCGAAGCCCATGACCGGTAAAAATATCATTGTCAAATATCTGGCCCGGGTGGAAGGGGAAGGGGGCCTCAACATCCAGATTAAAGATAACGCGGTGACCCGGGTGCAGTTGAAGATCTTTGAACCGCCGCGCTTTTTTGAGGCTTTTTTAAGGGGGCGCAACTTCACCGAGGCGCCGGATATCACCTGCCGCATCTGCGGCATCTGCCCCGTGGCCTACCAGATGAGCGCGGTGCACGCCCTGGAGGCCGCCCTGGGGGTGAAGATCCCCGGCCCTATCCGGGCCCTGCGGCGGCTGCTCTACTGCGGCGAGTGGATCGAGTCCCACGGCCTCCACGTCTTCATGCTCCACGCCCCGGACTTCCTGGGGTACCAGGACGCCATCCAGATGGCCCAGGACCATCCGGACACGGTAAAAATGGGGCTCAAGTTGAAGAAGGTGGGAAATGACATCGTCACGGTCCTGGGCGGCCGGGAGATCCACCCCATCAACGTCCGGGTGGGCGGCTTCTATAAGGCGCCCAATCCGCGGGACCTGGCGCCTCTGGCCGAAAGCCTCAAGTGGGCCCGGGAGGCGGCGGTTAAGACAGTGCGCTGGGTGGGGGGGTTCACCTTCCCGGAGTTCGAACGGGACTATGAGTTCGTGGCCCTCCGCCACGGGCACGAATACCCCTTCAACGAAGGCCGGGTGGTGTCCAATAAGGGCCTAGACATTGCGGTCCAGGACTACGAGCAGCACTTCGCGGAAGAGCAGGTACCCCATTCCCACGCCCTGCATTCGAGCCTGAAAGGACGGGGCGTCTATTTTACCGGTCCCCTGGCCCGCTACAACCTGAACTTTGATCGCCTCACCCCCCTGGCCCGGGAAATGGCCCGGGAGGCCGGCCTGGGACCCGTTTGCTTGAACCCCTTTCAGAGCATCATCGTCCGGGCCGTGGAAATGCTCTACGCCGTGGAGGAGGCTTTGGCCATCATCGCAGCCTACGAGAAGCCGGATCAGCCGGCGGTGCCGGTAGAACCCCGGGCGACTACGGGCTGCGCCGCCACCGAAGCCCCCCGGGGATTGCTGTACCACCGCTACCGGCTCGATGCCAACGGAGTCATCCTCGAGGCCAAGATCGTGCCGCCCACATCCCAGAACCAGGGGATCATTGAAGACGATCTCTACCACTTCGTGTCTTCGCGCCTGAATTTGCCCGAAGACGAGCTCACCTGGCAGTGCGAACAGATGGTGCGCAACTATGACCCGTGCATCTCGTGCGCGACGCATTTTTTGAAGCTCAACCTGGAGCGTTGCTGATACGAGGTGGCTGGCAAACGGCCAGTCCCATTTTTGGTCGGGACCGACCTCGGGGTCGGCCCCATAACCGGGCGGAGACGCTGGTCCGCCCCTAGTGTGACGCTTCATAATAAGATGGTTTTTCTCTTAAGAAAAAAGCCCCAAGAGAGGCCAGTATCTTACCCCCCTTTTTTAAAGGGGGGCAGGGGGGATTATATAAACGTTTGATAATCCCTCTGAATCCCCCTTTAGGAAAGGGGGACTTTAAAAGAGTTTTTGGGGGGTCCGGGCAAAATAATTGCCAGACAATTTATGAAGCATAACAATAGGAACGGGGCCTCTCCATGGCCGTTGAATTCTACCTGAAGGCCCCTAACGAA
>JAHIKF010000052.1 GCA_018897875.1 Pseudomonadota bacterium
CCCGGCCAGGAGGGCGGCCCGCAACAGATTCTCCCCGTCCTGCACCTCGACCGTAATCTCGTATGGCTTGAAGGTGACCTGCTTACCCAAGATGCGATCCTGTTTGGAGATGAGAAAACTTGACCCCGGCAGGGCCAGGCCTGCCCCAGGGTTTGGGGGCTCCGCCAACTTCCCGGCATTCTATCACAGGGAAGCGGCAAAAAAAATGATAAATTACCGGCAGATGGTGCGGACAACTCCATCCGGGTCAGGGCCAAGGCGGTCTTAACGGGCAAGAATGCCATCTGGGACCGCGTTTATGGTAAGATCCTCAGGGCCGGGGCAACCGTTCAGGCGGCAGGGGAGGGGGAATTAAAAGGCATTGCCGGCGCCGTGGTCATTTTGAGAAAATTGTCCAATCGAGCGCTTGCACAGATACGAGACCCTTCACGCTGTTCAGGCTGACAGGGGATAACCGCCTTTGATACCGGGAGGCATCTATGGCCGCAGGGCGCGTGGGCCCGTTGCTTCAAGAGCTTTATCAACGCTTGTGGGAGGCTTATGGCCCCCAGGGCTGGTGGCCCGGGGAGACGCCCTTCGAAGTGGCCGTCGGGGCCATCCTGACCCAGAACACCAACTGGGGCAATGTGGCCCGGGCCATCACGGCACTTAAAGACCAGGATCTGCTGACGCCCCAGGCCTTGCAGGCGCTGCCGGAGACCGAGCTGGCCCGGCTCATCCGGCCGACGGGTTACTACAATCTCAAAGCCAGGCGGCTCAAGAATTTTCTGGATTTCCTGGCGAATCATTTTGAGAATTCCATGGCGCGAATGTCCGCCGCCGACCTGGCGAGCTTGCGGCCGGCGCTCCTGAGTATCAAGGGGGTCGGGCCGGAGACCGCCGACAGTATTCTACTCTACGCCTTAGCAAAACCCACGTTCGTCGTTGATGCCTATACTTTTCGCATTCTGAGCCGCCATGGTCTCATTGCCGAGGGCTGCGCCTATGAAGAGTTGCGTCATATGTTCCTGGCGCATCTGCCGGTCCAGGTGCCGCTGTACCAGGAATATCACGCTTTACTGGTGCGGCTGGGCAAGGAGTGGTGCCGGCCGCAGCCCCGCTGCGCCACTTGCCCGGTGGACGGCTGGCCGGCGGAGTGATACCTGCCTAATATTTGGTACGGGTGTTGCATGGATAATCCCCGAGGAAGGAAACCATGGCATATATCGGCAAAGATGAACATGCCCCTGTCTGGCTGCCGGAATCTCTCCCGGAAGAGATCCTGGCCGAGAGTTTTATCGAGCTTTTAAACACCGGGGTGGATGTCGCAGCGGCCTCGGAGCCGGAAGAGTCCAACTTCGGCTTTATCGTGCGAGACTGGTTCGGACCTTATCTGTTAAGCCCGCCAACCCATTTCCTCCGGGGCCGCTGTTAACCCGGAAGGTCTTTAAGATAAACCTCCAGAGGGGTTCCCGGCCCCGGGTCTCAGGGTCGGGAACCCCTTTCGTCTAGGGTATTTTTCGCCCCTGCCGCACAATTTTTCCCCCCATCCGGTCCGATGATGGTAATATCAATGCACGCCGCGTCGCCAGTCCTTGACATTCATAAACTTGAACCTTTTACCGGGATACGTTCAAAGACATGGACATAATCGCCCTGGAACACCACCCTGAGGCAGCCTTGATCGGCTGTCTGAGACGGGTACCCCTGATGACCAGGACAGATGTCCTAGTTTATGCGCAGGCTTTGATCAGCCTGGAACAGATTCACACCAATTGCCTGCACCCGCCGCAGAACTATATCTGGCTGCAGGAATTGCGCAAAACCCAGGAATTGCGCTGGAGTCTGGCGGCCTGGGGGGTGGACCTGTTTCGGCTCGACGGCTATGTTACCTATACGGTGCGGCTGCCCGGCGGGGAGGAAGTAGTCTACGATCTTTATCCTCCCATCGTGGAGGAGTCCTTCGAGGCCGACGGCACGCTGGCCCTGATCATCAACGACGGCATGCACCGGCTCTATCTGGCCCGGATGGAGTGGGTGGTGCCTCAGGTGACCTATGTGCGCGGCATCCCCAAGGAATATCCGTATTATGCCTTTCCCCGGCCGGGTGGCTGGGAGGGTTTGGAACTTTTGGCCGATAATCCCGACCCCCAGCGCTATCTGAAGAAGTGCCACCGGACCCGGGATAATAAGCAACTGTATCGCGACTTTCAGGCGGTGTTTCACAACGTCGGGCGTTCCCGGAGCCGCCTCTTGAAGAAATAGGGATTGTCCCCGCCGCCGGCATCGTTATCCGTAAAGGCGCTGCCGGGCCGCGTCGACCCGTGCCTCCAGGCAGTTGCCGGCCCGGCCGCCTGGCCCACGATAGCCCCTCGGCAACACACCCCGATAATCTTTGGCTGACCCGGCAACCCCGGGTCAGGCGTGATGGAGGTAGGCATGAGTCTGGTCCTGTTAGGAGTACTGATTGCCCTGGGTCTCGTGGTCCTGGGGAAGAACGTGCCGCAATTCCAGAAGTTCCCGCAAATCCGTTTTGTCCTGGCCGCCCTGGTCCTGGCGGTGACGGTGGCGGTGTCCACCGCCAAGGTGGTGCCCCCGGGAAACGTCGGGGTCCTGGTCCTTTTGGGAAAGGTGTACGGCGCCATCCCCGAAGGGGTGCACCTGGTCAACCCCCTGGCCAACATGGTGCTCATGAACATCCGCACTAAGGAAGTCTTCGAACACGCCGAGGCGCCTTCCAAGGAAGGGCTCAACGTGGCCCTGGAGGTCTCTTGCCTCTATCACCTGAAAGCGTCCGAGGCGGCCAACGTTTACCGGCAGGTGGGGCCCAACTATGAGGAGGTGGTGGTGAAGCCGCAGTTTCGGTCGGCCATCCGGGGCATTACCGTCAGTCACGAAGCCAAGGACCTGTACACCTCCAGCCGGGAGCTGATCTCCAACGAAATCTTCCAGGACCTGGAAGCGAACCTGGGAAAGCGGGGCATGGTCGTGGAGACTATTCTGCTGCGTAAAGTCGATCTGCCCAAGCTGGTGGTGGAAGCCATCAACGCCAAGCTGGCCGCGGACCAGCAGGCCCAACAGATGCGCTTCGTCCTGGATAAAGAACGCCAGGAGGCGGAGCGTAAGCGTATCGAAGCCCAGGGCATCCAGGACTTCCAGAGGATCATCTCCCAGGGGCTGACCGAGCAACTGTTGCGTTGGAAGGGCATCGAAACCACCCGGGCCCTGGCCGAATCCCCTAATAGCAAGACCGTCATCATCGGGGGGCGGGACGGTATGCCCTTGATCCTCAATACCGGACCGGCCGGAGGCGCCTCGGGAAAATGATTGACATCCATCAGTTGAGGCACTATGTAAAGGCTATGAGCCGCGCCTGCAAATCCTTGGCGTTTTCGCCGGTTCTGGCGGCGCTCCTGGCGTTGGCGCTGATCTCACCCGGGGCCTGGGCCGGATCGGTTACCGACGCCAACACCGGCAACCCCGGCCAGACCCTGGAGATCAACTCCCTGTTAGCCAAAGGCAAAACCACCCTGATCGATTTCTACAGTCCCTTTTGCCCCCCGTGTGTTCGCCTGGCCCCGCTCCTGGCCAAACTGGCGAAAAAGCGCCCGGATTTGGCCATTAAAAAAGTCAACATCAACCGGCCGGGAGTCAATGGGATTGACTGGCGCTCGCCCCTGGCCCAGCAGTATCAGGTCCGGCAGGTGCCGTTTTTCATGATTTTCAATCCCCAGGGGCAACCCGTGGCCCAGGGCCGCGAGGCCATCGAGACGGTGGGAGGCTGGCTCCAGGAAGCCGGATTGATGAAGTAAGACAGGGCAGATATCTGCCCGGAAAGAGGGGTTTTCTCTTTCATCCCGGCTCGGATATTGTAAAATAATTGTTCAATGGGGGCGGTGACATTCCCCGGGGTTTAAGGCAACGTTGCAGTCAAAAAACTATGATTATTCATGTCATTCTGAACGGAGCGCAGCGGAGTGAAGAATCTCGGCGGCTTTAAAGGAGAAAGGAGAGATTCTTCGCTGCGCTCAGAATGACAAAAATAGTCTTTTGATTGCTCATTGGTTTAAGACCCGGCAGCCAGGAGCCGGACACCCCCAAACCCTGCGGTTTAAGGAGGAGAAGGGCATGATGTGGTCAGGCTGGCGCCGCTTGGCGGCGATAGTGCTCTTGCTGTGTGGTTTCCTGGGCTGCGTCATGCCCTCTTCGTCCCAGACTCCCCCGCTGACCGCGGCGGCGGCCAGGCACACCCTGGATAGCTGGAACCCCGGCTTTTGCAAGGTGGTGGACTTCTATGGATTTTATGTGTCCGGTTCGAACCCTGCCGCCCAGGAGGCCTACGTGCTCATCGCCAACCCCGGCGATAAGGTGCAGAAACCCGTGGTTTATGCGGCCCGGTTTCAGCTCCTCACCCTCCCGGAGGGCCAGCCGCGCTGGTTTCTCACCAGCCTGGTGACGCACAGCTCCGGGTTGAGCCGCCGGCTGGGCTGGGACAACCTGATCATCCCGGTGAAAGCCCCACCGCCGGCAGCTCCGGCCGAGTAATCCGGGAATCGCACTGAGATCAAAAAGAATAGGGGCACGGCCGCGCCGTGCCCCTACGGTTTTGATACCCAAAAGCAATCAAACGACTATTAGAGCAATTGCCAAAAGTTTTTGCCGTTATAGGAAGCCTTATAATCCCCCCTGCCCCCCTTTAAAAAAGGGGGGGAACTGCAAGGAATTGCTGTAAAAGTCCCCCTTTGACAAAGGGGGATTTAGGGGGATTTAAGAACCTCCAACCGGAAGGAATTTATGGCAAACGCTATATTTGTCATTCTGAGCGTAGCGAAGAATCTCTCTTTTAAAGCCGCTGAGATTCTTCACTCCGCGGCGCTCCGTTTCAGAATGACATGAATAATCATAGTTTTTTGACTGCAACTTCGTATCACAGTCCCTGGCCCGATTCCTGGATGGCCAACTCCATTTCTTCCTCCAAGGCCGGGGGCAGGCCCTCGATCTTGACGTTGAGGAACCCCCGGACGATGGTGGACACGGCCTCTTCTTCGTCCAGGCCCCGGGCCATGAGGTATTCCACTTCCTCCGCCGCGATCTTGCCCACCGCGGCTTCGTGGGACATTTCCACCCCGGCCACCCGGCCTTCCAGTTCCGGAATGGCGTGAACCACCCCGTTGCCCAGGATGAGGCCCCGGCATTCCAGGTGGGCCTTGATGTCCGGCACCAGGCCGACGAGGTGGCCCCGGGCCATGCTGTAGCCGCCGATGGCCAGGGTGCGGGCGATGATTTCGGCCCGGGTGTGGGGGGCCTTGAGGATCACCCGGCCGCCCACGTCCAGTTCGCACCCCGGGTGGGCAATGAGGATGGACTGCATACGGGCCACGGCGCCTTCGCCGTTTAAGGTGACGGTGGGATACATCTGCACCGATTTTACCGGCCGCAGCAGGAGGTAGTTGGAGACGTAGGTGCCGCCTGCCTCTACCATGACCGCGGTGCGGGGGCGCACGTGGACTTCCTCGCCCCAGTTGTGAACCATAGTGAAAGTGAGCTTGCCGCCTTGGCGCACATAGAATTCCGACACCCCGATGTGAAGGCCGGAAATGACCCCGGGGTGAGTGGCGCAGCCGGTGATGATGTGGAGCGAGGCCCCCTCCTCCACCACCACCAGGTTGTGCACGTGCTGGGCAAACCGGTCGGTGCGCAGGTAGAGGCACGATTCCACCGGCTGAGCGATTTGAGCGCCTTTTAGCGCCCGGATGAAATAACCGTTGTCCAACTCCAGCTCGGCGGCGGCGGTGTATTTGTCGGCATCCACCGCCACCAGCCCCCAGATAAGGTCATTGACCCAGTCGTGGCGGCTTGCGGCTTCGGTGATGGGCAGCACTTCCAGGCCCGGCTGCCGGGTCTGGCAGTGGACGATGGCCTTATCGGCCTGCAGGAAGGTTCCGGCATGGTCTTCGTCCGTGAGTTCGATCCCGGCGGTGAGGAGGCGGCTGCGTTCCTCCGGGGAAAACTGCCGGTAGTCCGGGTCGTACTCCCAGGCGCCCCCCTGACGGGAAAAATCCTCCAGGTTGAGATCACGGCCAAAGGCCGCCTTTTTCCCCCGACTCTGCTCGGCCCGCTCTCTTATCTCCGACATTTGCTGCACTCCTCGTAGCCGAATTGCTTAATGTCCTGGAGGATGTCCCGGGGATTGCCGGAACACAAGAGGCGGCCCTCCAACAGGATATAACCCTTGTCGGCATTGACATAGTCCATGATGAAGCCGGTATGGGTGATGATCAGACCGGATTTTTCCCGGGCCTGGGGGCGGCGGTCCTTTTGGAGCAGTTGGGCGATGATTGCCCCCACCACCTGGAGGTTCTCCAGGTCCACGCCCGATTCCGGTTCGTCCAGGAGCACCATCTTGGGATTCTGGGCCAGCAGTTGCAGGAGTTCGGAACGCTTGATCTCTCCCCCGGAAAAGCCGTAATTGACCTCCCGGTCCAGAAACTGGGTGAAATCGTAGGTCGCGGCCAGGACTTCGGGCACGATGGCGCCCCGGGAGCATACCCGCAGGACGTCTGCGATCTTGACCCCCCGGATGGTGGGCGGGCGCTGAAAGGAGAGGCCCAGGCCCAGGCGGGCCCGCTCATAGATGGGCAGTTGGGTGATATCCTGTCCCAGGAAGCTGATCCGCCCCTGCTTCACCTGAAAGCGCTCAAAACCCATAATGGTCATGAGCAGGCTGGACTTGCCGGAGCCGTTCTTGCCGAAGAGGATATGGGTCTCCCCCACGGGAACCCTGAGGTTGATCCCCTTGAGCACCTCCTTGTCGTCGATGTTTACCCAGAGGTCGTCGATCTCAAGCATAAGAACCTCGAATGTAACGAGAAAGCCCCCAAAGCGAACTTTGGGGGCCGTCGGCAGACTGAGCTAAGTTGACAAATAGACTTACGGAGCTTCTTTGGACACCGGCAGCGGCGCCAGCGCCGGAGCCTCTTTCTGATATTTCATGCCAAAGGCCCGGGTCTCGAAGGCTTTGGGATTGAAAGCCTTGGTCAGCTCTACTTCTTCCGGGGACAAGATGCGCACCATGCCGTACGGATCGATGACTGCGAACCGCTCGCCTTTGGCAAGGCACGAAGCTACGGTGTCTTCACCCTTCAGCTCTTTTTTGGAAACGCAGAGCAACTTCGCCCCTTGAGCCGCCGGTGCGACGGAAGAGAGAAAAAACACGGCTACCACTACCATCAGCAACCCGACCACCACTTTAGAACGCATACACCTTCCTCCTTTGCGCTAGGGTTGATACCAGGCTTCTCCCCCCCCCCACTGGAGTAATTGAGAAAAAGCCAACAAACTCTTTTCCAGGCCATAATATATGCCCACAAAGGGAAAAGTCAATACAATTGATGGACTCGGAAAAAATTTTCGGTCGGCGTTTTCCTAACTCCCTAAAGGGGATCTGGCATCACCTCAACTGCATTTCTCAGATTTGTTTTAAGTATATCACAACTTCAACCTATAATAAAGAACGCTTATTGCCATTGCTCCGAAAATAAGCTATAATTAACTAAATTAATTAGCTAAATGGAGCAATTATTGTGCAACAAGAAAACTTGAGTCTCC
>JAHIKF010000508.1 GCA_018897875.1 Pseudomonadota bacterium
CCTGATGCACCTCACCCGCATCGTCTTGGGACCTTGACATGCCGGCGCCTCAAGCCCATCAGGCCTTGATGGAGGACATCGCCCGGCTTGAGGAGTTGGCCCGGGAGTGGACCTCTCTTTTCCCCCAGGCCGCGGTCCAGGGCCAGCACTGGCAGAAGGTGTTGTCCCAGGTCCAGGCCCATGCGGCGGAGGACACCTGCCGCCTGGCGGTGGTGGGAGCGGTGAAATCCGGCAAGAGCACCGTGATCAACGCCCTGTTGGGCCAGGATCTTTTGCGCCGGGGCGCCGGGATCCTCACGGCCATGGTCACCCGGGTCCAACCCGGCCCGGAATCCCGGGCGGTGCTCCGGTTCAAGGGGTTGGACGAAATCAACGGGGAAATCCGCCGGGCCCTGGGGCTCCTGCCCAATCCCCGGCTAGTGGACCGGGCCGCGCCCCTGGACCTGAAGGAGGCCCCGGACCGGGAACTCCTGGCCCAGGTCCTGGCCGAGGCCCGGGAGGCCGACCTCTGGACCGGCGGCAGCCTGGATCAGAACTACCTGCTGCTCAAATCCTACCTGGAGGGCTACGATCTTCTCCAGGGGTTCATGCCCGCCACCGGGGTGCTGCCCCTGGCCGGTCCGGACCTGGCCCGGCACCGGGAGCTGGTCACCCGGGAGGCCACGGCGGTGTACCTCAAGGATGTCCTGCTCACCATCCCCTTTCCCTGGCCGGCCACAGGCGTGGAGCTGGGAGACTGCCAGGGGAGCGACTCGCCCTTCCCCCAGCACCTGGCCCAGGTCCTGGCCTATCTCATCAAGAGCGACCTGGCGCTCTACGTCGTCAGCTCCCGGGTGGGGCTGCGCCAGGCGGATTTCCAGTTTCTGTCGGAGTTGAAAAGAATGGGGTTGATACCCCATATCCTGGTTCTCCTCAACCTGGATTTGGGGGAGCACACCTCTTATGCGGAGGTGGTGAAGATCAGGGACCGGGTAGCCCAGGAGTTGGGCTCCTGGCAGGCGGACCCCCGGGTCTATGCCTTTTCGGCCCTAAAACTGCTCCTGGACCGCCGGCTGGCCCGGGGCGAGAGCCTGGACCACCGGGAAGCAGCAACCCTCAAGGTGTGGGCCCTGGACCCGGACTCCGCCGCCTTTTCGGAGGCGGAAGCGGCCCGGTTCGAGGATGACCTGAAAACCATTCTCGGGAACTTGAAGACCCGCCGCCTGGCCGGCGGCAGCCTGGCCCAGGTGAGGATGGTGGCCCGGGGCCTCAGGGAGCAACTGGAACTGACACAGGATCTCCTGACCCGGGGGCTTGCCGCCATCCAGGAGTTGGAAGCGCGCCTGGAGGCCCGGCGTCAGCCGTTGCACGCCACCATGGCCACCGTGAGCCAGACCCTGGAAGGCGCCGGCCACCGCCTGAAGAAGACCCTGCGTTCCCGGGTGGACAGCCTCCTGGACCGCCATGCCGGCCGGGTGGGCCAGGACCTCAGCGAGTTCATCGGCAACTTTACGCCGGACTGGGACCAACTGGCGCCGCCGGCAGTGGTGCCGGCCTTCCGCCCGGTCCTGTATCAGCTGTTCCAGGAATTCGCCAAGGCGCTGGCCCACCACGTCACCAATGAGGCCAATCTGGCCCTGGTGAAATTCATCCGGGAGCAGGAAGAGTGGTTGCGCCAGGAACTGGCCCGCCTGTGGCAGCCCCTGTTTCTGACCCTCCAGGAAGCGTTGAGCCTCTATTACCGGGAGATTGCCGATCTGGGCCTGGCGGCCTCGGCGCCCACCCTGGAAGCCGCGGCCGTGGCCCGGCCCCAGGGCCTGGAGGTGCCTCTCCTGAACCTGGAGGTGGCCCCGGACTGGCGTTTTGCCCGGGAGGTGTGGGTGGCTTCCGGTATGGGGGTTCTGGGCCGGGCCAGGGACGCGATCAAGCGCCGCCTGAAGCTGGCCGGGGAAGTGGACCCCCGCAAACAACTCCTCCGGGACCTGGCGCGGGCCCTGGCCGCGCTCAAGGCTTGGCTGGGCTCCGAACTGGAAGGCCAACTGCTCAATTACCGGGAGGGCTTAAAATTCCAGTTCTTCTTCCCCCTGGTGGACCAGTGCCTGAAGCTGCAGGAAGCCGGCCTGGAAGACACCCTGGGGTCTCTCCTGGGGAGCCTCTCCGGTGCGGCGGAGGCCATGCACCTGGCGGAGACCGAGCGCACCGATCGCAGTCGGCGGCTGGATCAGCTCATCCCCCTGGCCCGCCGCATCGAGGCGCGGCTGAAAGCGGCGGGAAGTTAGACAAAGCCTTAGCGGCGCCGGCGTCTCCCCGGTGCCGGTAACCCCCACGGCCGCACCGCTTTCCCCGGACCCCCCCTCACTCCCCCATAAGTCAGGCCCGAAAGAAAGAGCTTTGAGAACCATATCAAACATTTTTGTTTGGGATTTAAAGCGGTGATAGCAGGTAGCAAACCTCCACTCCGGCCTGGCTGATAGACCGCTCGATCAGCCAGGCGATGGACCTTCTTACTTCCTCATCAATAAGGCATCAATGGACCGGGGCATGGCGCGATCCAAACCCTCCATCGCCGGGGACTCCTGGCTGATGATGATTACCCCATATCCACCGGTCCCCTGGAAGGAACCAACAACAAAATCAAAACCATGCCACAACAAGCCTACGGGTTCAGAGATCATGAATTCTTCAAACTCAAAATTCCAAATCTCCACCAAACCAGGTACGCGTTAGCCCAGAATAATTTACTTGACGGCTGTACCAGTTTTGTGCTTTAAAAAGACATCGTACCTTGAAGGGGACAGACGGACCGAAAGGCTTTGCGGCGGGGTGATGGCGGCGGCAGGGCGTCAGGATAAAGCAGGTGCCGCTGCCACCAGCAATCTGTCGAACACGCTCAGTACAGTTGCTATATGTCCAGCATCTTTTCAAAAGGAGGAAAAAATGAAAGGCAAGCTCATTTTCAAGCTGGGGGCGCTCGCCACCATCTTGAGCTTTCTGCTGGTGATGCCCGCCCTGGGCCAGACGGGTCAGACGAATGAGGCGCTGGGGAAACAACTCAAGGATTATAAAGCGCAGATACTCAAAGATTTGAAGATTTCCCCGGATAAAGAAAAGGCGCTGGTGGCGGTGGAAGAGAAGTATTCGCTCATGCGCGGAGAAATCGTCGACAACTCGAAAAAGGCTTGGGATAATTTGCAGGCCGTGTTAGCCGCGCCCAAACCTGACGAGGCCAAGATCAAGGAGGCGGTCAGCGCCTACATTGACGCTCAGGCTAAGTTGTTTACTTCTTTTAAAAATCAACTGGACGAGGAACTGGGCCAAATGAGCCCGATCCAGCAAGGCAAGTATCTGGTTGCCATGGAGAAATGGCGTCAGCAATGTATGCCAAAAGTATGCATACCAGTTACGACTAAATAGAAATGGAGGAAATCCTATCAAAAGACCGGAAGGGAGCAATTATTTAACCTTACGGGAATGTCTGTCTGCCGAGATCGAGACAGAGAGAGGGAGCCATGGCTAAAAGTGAAGTCTTCCGTGAAATCATAGAGGAGATCCGCCAGGAAAAGGAGAGGAGGGTAGCATTCCCGTACTGGGGCAACTGGCGTAACTGGCGCAACTGGCGCAACTGGCGTAATTGGCACAACTGGGGCAACTGGTTCAATTGGTGGACGTGATATTAGAGCCTATTGCAAAACTTGTCTTAGGCTACAAATACGTTTTCTCACCCAATTAAAGGTTGGGATACGGAGAGTTGAAGCGCCCCTTTCCTAAAGGGGGATTGAGGGGGATAGTCAAGCAATTATCTAATCCCCCCTATCCCCCCTTTAGAAAAGGGGGGAATTATTTGTAAATTTACCCCCTGGGATGATTCAAGTTGACGTCGGAATTCGGTTTTGAAATGACTTCCATTCGTTCAGTATTTTGATCACGCACATCACCTGGCATTAGACTTTCTCAACCGGTAGAATACGTCCAATGCCTTACATGCCTTTTCATACCCATGGTAGAAAATCTCTCTCCCCTGCAATCATACGGACACGATTGTGAAAAAAATCTACCGGTGGTGCCCCAAATCCAGGTAACTCGGAACTGCAACCTGGCGTGTGGTTATTGCTTCCAGGAGCATTCCGGGGGGATTATCGGCCTCTCCACGGTTGAGACGATTCTACGCCGCGTCATCGCCCATAATCTGACCGTTGATCCTCTCACCAAGGTAATTCAGATCTACTGGCACGGCGGTGAACCCCTATTGGCGGGCATCGATTTTTTCCGCGCCATCATCCGCCTCGAGGCTCAGTATCCCGAGCTTTCTTTTGAAAACCGGATTCAGACCAACGGGACCCTCATGAGCGCTGATATGGCTCGATTGCTCGCCGAATATCAATTTCAGGTGGGCTTCAGCCTCGATGGGCCCAAGGAGATTCACGATCGGTACCGGTGTTTTCGCGGGTCCCGGGCCGGATCTTTTGATGCCGCCCTGCGTGGCATTGAATGTTACCGTAGTTGCGCCAAGGTAGATCGCGTGGCAATAATTGCCGTGGTTACCCGGGCGGGCATCCACCGCGCCTTCGACCTGTTTGAATTCTTCAAGGAATTGAGAGCAGTGGTCCAGCTGGATATCTATGATGTGCGCTGGCTGGACCTGGGCCCTGCGGCCGGCGAGGTTTCAGGGTTGTCAGACCTTGCCCCTCTGCCGCAAGAAGTGGGACGGTTTCTGATCGAGTTGTTTGATCTCTGGTTCTGGGACCAGGACAGGCAGGTGGATTTCAGTGAGTTGCGCCAAGAAGTCAAGATGGCCCTGCAGCCGGAAATCAATCTGGGCGACCCATTCCACAAGAAACGCTGCGACTTCCGGCGCCTTATTTTCGCCCCCGATGGATTGGTGTTCAGCTGTGACCAGTGGGTGAATGATGCAACTACGGCCCTGGGAGATATCCACCAGGATTCCCTGGCGACCATTTTAGCGAACAAGGGCGTCCTGTGGGAAAAAATTAAGCAGAGCATTCGGCGGTCCGGAAAACATATGGCCTGTGGAGGCTGTGAATGGGGCCGGCAGTGTGGCGGCGGGTGTTTCACCTGCATGAAATACAACGCCATGCTGCTCCGCGCCCGGTCAGAGGGACTGCCTGACAACCGCTGGGCCGACGCCCTCCTTCCCCCCGCTTGGGATGAGGTCCGCGGGGAGACGTACTTCTGTGAGGGGCTGAGAGCTTTCCGTCGCCACGTGCGGGAAGCTGTCCGGCAGGAGCTCGCCAATGCCGGGTGATGCCAACGACGCCTTCACCCTTATCCTGGAGCCGGTGAAGCGCTGCAATCTAAGTTGCCTCTATTGCTATTCGGACGGTGCCGGGGCCGGCGTCATGAGCCTACATACGCTGCAGACGGCCTTGGAAAAAACGGCCCGCTATGCCGAGGGACAGGGGTTCAGGGAAATCCATATCCTCTGGCACGGAGGAGAACCCCTCCTGGCGGGCCTCGGGTTCTTCAGGGCCGCGATGAAAATTCTTCACGGGCTGGCCTCGGACCTGAAATTCCATCATTATCTCCAGACCAACGGCCTGCTCCTGGATTATGACTTTTGTGCCTTTTTCCATGACCACGAGTTCCAGATCGGTATTAGCCTCGACGGCCCCCAAGCCTTGCACGACTCGATGCGAATCGACGCAGATGGGCAGGGAAGCCACGCGGCGGTTTTGGAGAAAGTTCGTCTTTTGGAACAACAGGGCGTGTCAGCCGGGTTCAACGCGGTGGTTACCCGACGGAGCCTGGGTCAGGAGGAGGCGATCTACCGGTTTTTTCAGGGACTGGGATACGGCTTCCGCCTCAACCCGATGATCCCGGGGCGCAAGCCTGAGACCTCTGCACCATACTTGCTTCAGCCAGGGGAATATGGCGAATTTCTCTGCCGCTTATTCGACGCCTGGGCCAGTACGGAACACCAGCGGGTCATGGTGTCGCCTCTGGATTTGTACCTGGAGGCAACTCTTGGTGGCGTGCCTTACGAATGTCAGCAGCAAGGCACCTGTGCCGGGTCGCACCTCGGGGTGAGACCCTCCGGGGATGTCGTGCTGTGCAGCCGGTTTGAGACCCACCCCATGGGTAATATCCACGACCGTGAAATCCAGGAATTGGCAGCTTCACCTTTTTGTGAAGACATTCGGCGGCGAGCCGAAACGCTTTCAGACTGCCACACCTGTATGCACTGGTCCATCTGCCACGGCGGCTGCCCGCTCAACGCCTTGGTTTTTTGTCATGACCATATGGCCAAGGACCCTTTCTGCAAAGATTATCAGCTCATATTTGCCAGGATCCATCGAGCCCTGGCAGACCTGCAAAGCAAGTCCCACGCCTGCCCAGAGCCATGAGATCCTGGATTATTGGCATCATCTCACGCTATCGCTTCTCTTTGACTCTATTAGTCATGGTGCAACTCGGCTGCGGGGTGCTCATCGCGCTGCAGCCGCGCTACTATCAACAGCTGGTAAGCCTTGCCATAAATGGCCAATACGCCAATCTTTGGAGCTCGGGGCAGCCCTTGCTCGAGCAACTAGCCCTTATCTTCCTTGGCATCGCAGTGTTGCAAGGGATTAGCGGCTATGCCGGCAGCGTCTTTTCTTTCAACCTGCTGAAACAGCTGCAAACCGATTTTTTCGATAAGGCCAGCCACCTGCCCTTGGCCTATTTCCAGCAGCAATCCGCCGGCGAATTTTTCACCAAGTTCAACAGCGATATTTCGCAAGCCCAGCGGTTTTTCGCTGATTTCCTTCCGGGTGTCGGGCGTGAACTCATCACCGCGGTGGTGGTGACGGTCATCCTGTTCTATTTCTGCCCGGCCTCGCTTACCCTGGCGGCCCTTGGCATCGTGGGCCTCACCGCCATACTCGTGACCGTCCTCAACCACATTATGGGGTTTTATGCCCGGGCTCAGCGGGACACCTGGAGCGACATACAGCGGGTCTTCGACGAAACCATTCAGGGGATCGACACCGTCAAGGTACTGGCTGCCGAGGGGCAGCAAGCAGCACATTTCCACAAGCACACCACCTGGCTGCAGAAGCTGTCTATACGAGCCGGGGCGATACTCTCGGTGTTTTCCCCCGGGATTGAGCTGCTCACCCAACTGGGCGGCCTAGGGCTGGTGGCCCTGGCCTATTATCTCATCGCCCGCGGTAAGATGGGTCTCGAGCCTTTTTTGCTTTTTTTCTTTTATGCCACCCTCTTGCAGATGTCGGTCAACCAACTCACCAGTTTGGTGGCCACCGTGCAGACCGAATTCACCGGGATGCGACATCTGGCCGGATTTCTAGCTGAAGTCCCTGAGGCGGAAGATAGCCACCCCACGGTAACTCTGCCAAGCCAATCCGTCCCCATCGAGTTATCCAATCTGACCTTCGGTTACCCGGGAGGGCGGCGGCTCTACAACCAGGCGAACCTGCTTATTCCCGCCAATTCCGTCACCGTCATTGGTGGCGAAAGCGGGAGCGGCAAATCCACTCTCATCAATTTGCTCCTGCGCCTTTATGCACCCGCCGAAGGAGTCATCTCCATCGGCGGGATCGACATCCGGCGGATTTCACGCACTGAGCTGCGGAGGAAAGTTGGGGTTGTCACCCAGAATCACTTTATTTTCCAGGAGACGCTGAGAGGCAACCTCCTCATCGCGCAGCCGGACGCAAGTGACCCACAGATTTTCCAGGCCCTTGAACGCGCCCAGTTAAATAACTTTTTGGCGCGTCTGCCTGAGGGCATTGAAACCGTCATGGACCCGCGCGGCGTAGGGGCCAGTACCGGTGAGAGGCAGCGGATTTGCATTGCCAGGCTGCTCCTGAGAGAGTCGCCCATCATGATCCTCGATGAACCATGGTCAAACCTCGACGACAGGGCCCGCACACTCCTGGCCGAGGTCATCAACGCTTGCAAAAGTACCGCCACCATTTTGATTCTCACCCATGAGCGCCATCCAGCACTCGCCGTTGATCGACTGTACCATTTAGACGGGACCCAAGGGATCTTAATCCAAGAGAGCCACTAACGGGCGGCGCTGATTTAGTTTTAAGCTCCAATCCCTATATCTCCATTCCCGGGGCGACCGGCCATCCCTGCATTCCATAGCTTCCCCGGTCCTCTACCTGTCCTTGAAACGTGGTCACTTTCTGGGGATTATATAACTGGCGATCCTATGCCCCGGTGCCACCGTCCCGCCCGCTACTACCCCCAAGGCCGCGACTTTGCACTGCCGCTTGATCAAAAAGTAGGGGGTCGGGTTTCTTACCACGCCTGGAGATGGTATGTCCATGTAGCTGCGGTTTTTCCTCTGGCGCACCATTATCGGGCCGATATTTTTACCCGGTAGGGGCAAGACATGGCCATAATCCCTAAACTTTTTCGTGTAAGGCGTCGATAAAGCAAGAAAACTTGTCCGGGCAAAACTAAGAGAGAGGTCCCTAAAACCATTCAGGGCTGGGCCGGGAAAAGGCGGTCCTGGCCCTTAAGTTCACGGGCCGTGAGCCCGGAGCGACACCTCGCCCTGGTGGAATTCATCCGAGAGCAGGAAGAGTGGTTGCGCCAGGAACTGGCCCGCCTGTGGCAGCCCCTGTTTCTGACCCTCCAGGAAGCGTTGAGCCTCTATTACCGGGAAATTGCCGATCTGGGCCTGGCGGCCTCGGCGCCCACCCTGGAAGCCGCGGCCGTGGCCCGGCCCCAGGGCCTGGAGATATCCCTCCTGAACCTGGAGGTGGCCCCGGACTGGCGTTTTGCCCGGGAGGTGTGGGTGGCTTCCGGCATGGGGATTCTAGGTCGGGCCAGGGACGCGATCAAGCGCCGCCTGAAGCTGGCCGGGGAAGTGGACCCCCGCAAGCAACTCCTCCGGGACCTGGGGCGGGCCCTGGACGCGCTCAAGGCCTGGCTGGGCTCCGAACTGGAAGGCCAACTCCTCAATTACCGGGAGGGCTTAAAATTCCAGTTCTTCTTCCCCCTGGTGGACCAGTGGCTGAAGCTGCAGGAAGCCGGCCTGGAAGACACCCTCGGGTCTCTCCTCGGGAGCCTCTCCGGCGCGGCGGAGGCCATGCACCTGGCGGAGGCCGAGCGCACCGATCGCAGTCGGCGGCTGGATCAGCTAATCCCCCTGGCCCGCCGCATCGAGGCGCGGCTGGAGGCGGGGGAACGTCAGTCCTAGCCTTGGAGATATGGGCGTCTCCTTTGTGCTTGGATCACCCGGGCCAGCCTGAATCACCTATCAGCCCCACCAATCCAAACGGGCAGTGATACGCCATTTTTACTCCGGATGATTTCAATCTCAGCAAGATGGCTGATACCGAGTCGCAATCAAAAAGTGCGGAACTGTAGGGGCGCACCCGCGTGTGCGCCCTAAATTCAGGGCGGACACATGGGTCCGCCCCTACAAGAAAATTGTCGTTGGTTGGCAAATTGGTATGAAAAGCGGGAGGCAGACTTAAGGGTGCTTCTCTAGGGAATGCCAAAAGGTTTTTCCGTTATGACGCATGCTCCAAGAACCTAAATCCCCCCTACCCCCCCTTTTCCAAAGGGGGGAACTTAGCGAAATTCCTTTGAAAGTCCCCCTTTGACAAAGGGGGATTTAGGGGGATTTAAAAGCCAGCAATCGGAAGGAATTTTTGGCAAAAGCTCTAGGTCAATCCTTTCCAGCCAGGCAGACCCGGTCGCGCCCGGTCTCTTTAGCCCGGTAAAGGGCAACATCTGCTGCTTGCAAGAGGGCTCGATGAGTGTTTCCATGGCCCGGAAATACCGCTACTCCCAACGACAGGGTGATAGGATCCAAGACTTTCTGCCCCTGTTGTACCCGCAGGTCTCTAACGGCTGCCAAAATCTGTTCGGCGCGCTGCTGAGTTATCTCTAACGAAGCGTCGGGCAGAATAAGGGTAAACTCCTCCCCCCCATACCGGCAGGCAATGTCGCTGCCCCGGACATGTTTTTGCAAGAATTTAGCCAATTTCCGCAATAGGGCATCCCCCCCATCGTGGCCAAAAGTATCATTAAAGCGCTTAAAATGGTCAATGTCCACCATGATGACCCCCACTTCCTTACCCTGGCGTGCGGCCCGGATAAGTTCCCGTTCCATGGATTCTTCCATGTACCGCCGATTAAACAGGCCGGTAAGGGGGTCCCGCACGGAGAGATGCTGCAGCGCCTCCTGCAATTTTAATTTGGCCAGGGCCAGCCCCAGATGGTCTGATACCCTGAGAGCCAGGTTCTCCTTTCTTTCTATTTGCATGGGGTCCGTGGCTCCCAACAAGACATGGAACACGCCGATGGCCTCACCTTGGGCTACCAAAGGCACGCAAAGATATGCCGTCTGATCCGGCTGGACATGCCGGCACTTAAATCCAGCCGCGATCTCGGTGGCGCCATGGGGCCGCCCCCGCCTCAGGGCCCAGCATTCGTCCGGGGCGAACACGGTCTCCGATGGCGGGGCCTCGCCCCAAAGGGTGGTAGCCTCCAGCAAGTTATGGGAAGAATTGAACAGATATACCGCCCCGGAGTTGCCGGGAAACAGGTTTTGAACCGATTGCCCGATGCCGAGGGAGGCTTCTTCGCTCGTATTACAACTTTGCAGGAGTTCACCCAATCGGCCGAGGAGACTAATCTCATCATTCCGTTGCTCCAGTTCTTGAGCCCAACTGGTGAGCCGACTATTGGCCTCGCTTAGTTGAGAGTTTTGCTCAGCCACGGTGGCTTCCAGTTCCTTGCGCTCGGTAATGTCAAAGAATAACCCGCTGACATACGCCACTTTGCCTTCGGGGTCGCACACAATATGGCTCCGTTCGTGGACCCAAACCATATTGCCTGTTTTTGGCCTGATGCGGTATTCCCGGATATAAGACTTGTTGGTCTTCAGGGCATGGATGAATGCCTGCTTGACCTGGTCGAGGTCTTCGGGAAAAATCAGGTCGGTCCATATTAAGCGCCGGGAATCGAACTCTTCCTTGGGATAACCGGTCAGGGTTGCGATCTTGTCGTCAAAGGTGTCAATCGACCCGTCGATGCCTCCCTTGAACAAGACCGCAGGGATATTGTCCATGACAATGTGAAATTCTTTTTCGGTCTGCCTGAGCTTTTCTTCGAGCCGCTTTTGCTCGGTGCGGTCGAAAAACAAGCCGCTGACATACTCGGCCTGGCCGCCGGCATCGCAGACAATATGACTCCGCTCATGGATCCAGATCACGTTGCCTTGTTTGTCTTTTATTCGATATTCCCGGACATAAGCCTTGTCGCCCTTCAAGGCTTGCAGAAAGATCATTTTGGTGGGCTGCCGATCTTCCTCCAGAATCAGGTCGGTCCATTTCAGGCGCCGGGATTCGAACTCTGCGCGAGAGAATCCGGTCAAGGCCTCAACTTTCTGGTCAAAGAAATCAATGGAGCCATCGAGATACCCCTTAAAGAGTATGGCCGGGATATTGGCCAACAGCATGGTAAATTCCTGTTCCATTTTTCGCAGCGCCTCCAGTGTGGGCTCAAATTCGGAATATTCCCTGACCATCATGGTACCTCGCTTTGAGCGGAATTGTTAGGTTATGGAGCCCCAAGCTGACGGGAGCCAGGTCATTAGGAGCATGGTAAGTTGCCGCCATGGCCCTATAATGATTCTTATCGGCCTGGGCGGGAAAAAGAATAATTAAATTTTGGTTGATTCGGCTCCGATAGCCGCCATGACCGCATGATAAGGCAAGGATGAGGTGGTCTGCGAACTGCTCGACCGAAGCAAATCGGCCGAGCCAGAGGAAAGGGGAAAGATGATAATCAACCGCAAAACCAGGTTTGGTTACGTGCAGCCTGCCAACCTCTGGCATAATCCCCCCAGCTTTTGATCAGCCTGACGGGCTTTTTCCTTGTGCTCGCTCATAAAATCGATTAGAAACGGAACCAGACGTTCAGGTGCACATAATTCCCAGATTTTATAACCCGACGCGTTAATGGCTTCCATGGAGCCATGCGGGGCAACATCGCAAAAGGAAAAGCGCCATGACCGACAAACTCCCCTGGCTGGGCCTCCGGAGCATCCCCGGGGTGGGGATAGTGCTGGGGCAGCGCCTGCTTCAGCGCTTCGGCAGCCCCGGCGCGGTCTTTAAGGCCTCGTTTCAGGACCTGGTGGGCGTCAAGGGCATCACTCCCGCCATGGCCCAGGCCATTGTCGGTTTCCGGGATTGGGATAAGCTGGAAGAGCGGCTGGCGCAGCTCACGGCCCAGGGGGCCGAGATGGTGACCCAGGACGACCCCCGCTTCCCCGCCGGTCTCAAGCTGATCCCCTATCCGCCGCCGCTGCTGTACATCAAGGGGACCCTGGTCCCGGCAGACAACCTGGCGGTGGCCATGGTGGGGACCCGGGGCGCCTCCTATTACGGGCTCAAGGCGGCCCGCCGTCTGGCCGGGGCCCTGGCCGCTCGCGGCGTGACGGTGGTGAGCGGCCTGGCCCGGGGCATCGACACCGCCGCCCACCAGGGGGCCCTGGAGATGAGCGGCCGCACCCTGGCGGTGCTGGGCTGCGGCCTGGATGTGGTCTACCCGCCGGAAAACCTGAAACTCTACCAGGAGATCCGGGAGCATGGGGCCCTGGTCAGCGAGTTCCCCCTGGGCACGCCGCCTGAGGCCCGGAACTTCCCCATCCGCAACCGCATCATCAGCGGCCTGGCCCTGGGGGTGGTGGTGATCGAAGCCGGGGTGAAGAGCGGCACCACCATCACGGTGCGCTACGCCCTGGACCAGGGCCGGGAGGTCTTTGCAGTGCCCGGCCCCATCGACTCGCCCACCAGTACGGGGCCGCACCGCCTCATCCAGGAGGGGGCCAAGCTGGTCCAGGACGTGGAGGATATCCTGCATGAACTCCCCGCCCTGCGCCGGGCGCCGGGCCCCCTGTTCGCCCCCGCCGCAACCCCGGGCCGGGTGGCGGAGGCCCCGGGGTTCAGCCGCCCGGCGCCGGAGGACCCGCTGTTGCCGCTGTTGGGCTCGGAGCCGCTGCAGCTGGAGGAACTCGTCCAGGCCGCCCGCCTCCCCGTCCAGGACGTCCTGGCCCGCCTCACCCTCCTGGAACTCCAGGGCCTGGTGAAGGAACTGCCGGGGAAGTGTTACGTGCTGGGGGGGAATTAAGGTTATCAGCCAAGTCACCGATATTATCGGCAAGGGAAAGGCCGGAATTTATATTAACGGCACCCATATTTCTCAATCGTATAAATTTACTTGGTCTCGGAGACGATAATAATGGTGGAAACTTTGGCGGTAAATGTCAATATTTTGACACAGTGGCAGTAACGTAAATTTTTCCCCGCAATTCATCCAGGAGCGCAGGCGCACCCCGCATTTTTTTCGAAGTTATCTTTTCTTCTGCTTTCCGGTGGCGATTCTGTCATGAATAATTAACATGAGAACAGCGGTATTGTGGCAGTTAGAGATTAAAGTTAGGCGGCAAGATGACCGAACTGACCTGCAAGACCTTGGTCATCGGACCGGCGGGATATCTGAAAATGGACCAGCCATTGATTTTAATAAGTCCACCTGGATTGACCTCCAATCATTAAATCGTATATAACCTTACACTATGCCAAAATCATTGCTCATCGTGGAATCGCCCACCAAGGCGAAAACCCTGCAAAAATACCTGGGCGACGACATCCAGGTGATCTCCAGCAAAGGGCACATCAAGGACCTGCCCAAAAACGAGCTGGGGGTGGACCTGGAGCGCGAGTTTGCGCCCAAATACGTCACCATCCTGGGAAAGGCCAAGGTTATCCAGGAGTTGAAGAAAGCGGCGGCGGGCATCCCGGAGATTTATCTGGGGCCGGACCCGGACCGGGAAGGCGAGGCCATCGCCTGGCACATCGCCGAGGTGTTGGGGGAGAAAAACCACCGCTTCCACCGGGTGCTGCTCCTGGAGCTGACTCCCAAGGCCATCAAGGCGGCCCTGGCGGCGCCGGTGGCGCTCAACCGGCCCCGCTACGATTCCCAGCAGGCCCGGCGCATCCTGGACCGTTTGGTGGGCTACCAGATCAGCCCGCTGTTGTGGCAGAAGGTGAAAACGGGGTTAAGCGCCGGCCGGGTGCAGTCCGTGGCCTTGCGGCTGGTGTGCGACCGGGAGCGGGCCATCATGGCCTTCGTGCCCGAGGAGTACTGGACTCTGGACGCCTGCCTGGACGCCGATGCGCCCCCGCCGTTTTCGGCCTATCTCTACAAGCACAAGAACAAGAATATCAAGCCCGGCAGCGTGGTGGCGGTGGAGAAGATCCTGGATGCCCTGGATACGGCGGAGTTCCGGGTCGCCAAAATCGACACCAAGCCCCAAAAACGCCACCCGGCCCCGCCCTTCATCACCAGCAGCCTGCAGATGGAGGCCAACCGCAAGCTCCGGTTCCCCCCCAAAAAGACCATGAGCCTGGCCCAGCGGCTCTATGAAGGCAAGGATCTGGGGGACGAAGGTCCTGTGGGCCTCATCACCTACATGCGCAGTGACTCCACCCGGGTTTCAGCCGAGGCGCTGGACGCGGTGCGGACCTTCATCGATCAGACTTACGGCGGCAAGTATCTCCCCGCCGCGCCCAACCGGTTCAAAAGCCCCAAGGGGGCCCAGGAGGCCCACGAGGCCATCCGGCCCACCGGGCTGACCCGGCGGCCCCAGGACGTCAAGGCGCATCTCAGCAAAGATGAGCTGGCCCTGTATGAACTGATCTGGCGGCGGTTCGTGGCCTCCCAGATGACGCCGGCGGTCGTTGACCTGACGACCGTGGACATCGCGGCCTCCGATTACCTCTTCCGGGCCACCGCCTCGGTGCTGAAATTCGCCGGATTCACCAAGGTTTACCAGGAGTCCCGGGAGACCGAAGAGACCGCGGGCCCGGTGAAGTTCCCGCCGCTGGCCGCGGGCGATGTTCTCCAGTTGCGTGATTTTGACCCCCAGCAGCATTTTACCAAGCCGCCCGCCCGCTTCACCGAGGCCTCCCTCATCAAAGAACTGGAGGTCCAGGGGATCGGCCGGCCCAGCACCTACGCCACCATCCTCACCAACCTTCAGGACCGGCTCTATGTGGTGAAGGAGAAAACCGCGCTCAAGCCCACGGAGATGGGGCTGGTGGTGAGCGATCTGTTGGTGGAAAATTTTCCGAACATCATGGACCCCAAGTTTACTGCGGGCCTGGAAGACGACCTGGACCGGGTAGCCGAAGGCAAGGTCCCCTGGCAGCAGCTCATGCGGGATTTTTACGGCTCTTTTGCCCAGCATCTGGATGCGGCCAAAACCGGCATGCGCAAGGTGAAAAGCATCCCCACCGGTCTGACCTGTCCGGAGTGCGCCGGCGAGCTCGTGGTGCGCTGGGGCAAAAACGGCGAGTTCGTAGGCTGCGCCGCCTACCCCAAGTGCGGCTTTACCGGGGATTTTTTCCGGGATGCCCGGGGACAGATTAGCCTTACGGGGCTGGAACCGGTGGCCCCCTCGTCCCCTGGAGAAGCGCCCGGCACGGCCCCGGTGGTCCGGGGCAAGCCCGTGGCCACCGGGCTTACCTGCCCCAAGTGCGGCAAAGAGTTGCTGTTGCGCCGCGGGCGGCTGGGAGAATTTCTGGGCTGCTCCGGGTATCCCAAGTGCAAATTCACCCAGAATTTCACCCGGGACCCCCAGGGACAGGTGGTCCCCCAGGACCCGGAAGCCGACGCCGCCTACTCCTGCCCAAGGGAAGGCTGCGGCGGGCACCTGACGAAACGCCGGTCCCGCCGGGGGATCTTTTACGGCTGCAGCAACTATCCCAAATGCGCTTTCACCATGAATCAGCCGCCCCAGGAACGGGCCTGCCCCCAGTGCCAGCACCCCTGGCTCATGAAAAAAGGCAAGAAGATCATCTGCCCCCGGGACGAATGCAGCTTTGAGGAGACCGCCGCGGCTGGTGATGAATAGGTTCTGGGTTTTGGGTTTTAGGTTCTGGGAAAAATCGTCTGTTCCGAAAAGTCTTTCGTAGGGTGCGTCCTACGCACCATTAGCTTATGGCAGCGGCGGGCACTGAGGCCCGCCCCACCATCTTTTTCATGCCTTATGAGTGGGCCGATAGGCCCATGAGCAACTGTCTTGATCTTTTAAGCCGTTGATAAGTATTGAAACCATCATGCGTTTCCCCTGAATAGTCTCATAAAGGTTGAGGTTAGCGCTAACCGAAGCATGCCACCCAAAACCCAGAACCTAAAACCCGATAGTTAATGACCACCCAAAACCTAAAACTCGGTAGTTGATGACCACCCAGCACCCAGAACCCAGAACCCGGAACCCGGCAGTCAAAACCCAGAACCCGGTAGTCAAAATCATCGGCGGGGGGTTGGCGGGGAGTGAGGCGGCCTGGCAGGCGGCCCGCCGCGGGGTCCGGGTCCGTCTCTATGAGATGAAGCCCCAAAAATTCTCGCCGGCCCACCAGTCGCCGTTGTTGGGGGAGCTGGTGTGCAGCAATTCCCTCCGGGCTGAGGGCCGGGAGTCCGCCGTGGGGCTGCTCAAGGAGGAGATGCGGCGGCTTGATTCCCTGATCATGGCCGCGGCCCTGGCCACCCGGGTGCCGGCGGGCAAGGCGTTGGCGGTGGACCGGGGGGAGTTCGCGGCCTATATCACCCGAGCCCTGGAAGCCGAGCCGCGTATCGAAATCATCCGGGAAGAAGTTGAGGCCCCGGACCCGGAGGCCACCACCATCATCGCCACGGGGCCGCTGACCTCAGACTCCCTGGCCGAGGCCTTGGGAAGGCTCACCGGAAAACAACACCTCCACTTCTACGACGCCATCGCCCCCATCGTGGCGGCGGAGTCTATCGACCTAGAAAAAGCCTTCCGGGCTTCCCGCTACGGGGCCGGGGACGATTACCTCAACTGCCCGTTTTCCGAAGCCGAATACGCCACCTTTTACGAGGCCTTGACCAGTGCCGAGCAGGTGCCGCTGAAGTCGTTTGAGGCGCCCCGCTACTTCGAGGGCTGCCTGCCGGTGGAAATCATGGCGGCCCGGGGATTTCGTACGCTCTTGTTCGGCCCCATGAAGCCCGTGGGCCTGGTGGACCCGAAAATCGGCCGCCAGCCCTTTGCGGTGGTCCAGCTGAGGGCCGAAAACCGGGAAGGGACGCTTTACAACCTGGTGGGCTTTCAGACCAAGTTGAAGTACGGGGCGCAAGAGCGGGTCTTCCGCCTGATCCCGGGCCTGGAGCAGGCCGAGTTTGTGCGCCTGGGCTCCATCCACCGCAACACGTTTATCCACTCGCCGGGTATTTTGTCGGCCCACCTCAATTTTCTGCACTACCCCCAGGTCTTTTTGGCGGGGCAGATCTCCGGGGTGGAGGGCTACGTGGAATCCGCGGCCATGGGTTTGCTGGCTGGGATCAACGCCGCCCGCCAGATTCAGAATCGCCCCCTGATCACCCCGCCCCGGGAGACCGCGCTGGGGGCCCTCATCGGCCACCTCACCAACACCCAGACAAAAGACTTCCAGCCCATGAACGTCAATTTCGGGCTGTTTTCGCCGTTAGAAGGCCGCATCCCCAAGAAACTTAGGGGCGCGGCTTATGCGGAGAGGGCGTTGGAGGCGCTTGGAGAATGGATTATTCAGGATGGGTTAGAGATCTAGCAGTAGCAGTAATCATATATCGAACTCATATCCCTCCGGATTGTAAATTATACCCATCAATATCAGATTTAATTTGATCTCGGTTTGATGATTGTCAGCTCAAATCTTGGTCATGACAATTTAAGAGGCGGGAGAATCAGCGGTTTGACCCCGCCAGCCCCGCATTATTTTCTGGTTTTCTTTCTGCCCTCGCCGGAGCTGAGGGGCAGACTGGGCCTGAGGACCTGTTCCGCCACCGGGACCAACTCTTTCAACATCTGTCCCCCCCGCCCATCTTCAATCATCGCCACCAGGATATAGCGACGCCAGCCCGTATCCCACACCAGGATCGAGTCCGCATGGAAGCCCCGGACCTCCCCGGATTTGCGGTACAAGTAGTTAGGGGGCACCGCGGTCTCCAACACCGAGACGAACTTGCCGGGAAG
>JAHIKF010000509.1 GCA_018897875.1 Pseudomonadota bacterium
GGGTTTACGTCACCTTGAACCCGTGCCTGCCGGCCCTCCTATCCCGGGCGAACGAGCGACTCGTGGCCGGGGTGGGGCGCACCAAGGATACAGAAATCCCGCACATCCGGAACCTTCTTGTTGACCTCGACCCCATCCGGCCCGAGGGCATCTCCAGCACCGACTTCGAGCACGATGCTGCACTTGAGATGGCCCAGATCATGCGGGCCGACCTCGAAAATCAAGGATGGCCGGAACCGCTCGTTGGGGATTCGGGAAACGGCGGCCACTTGGTGTATCCCCTGGACCTGCCCCGGGACGACGGCACCACGGCGCTCCTGAAGGATGTCTTGGCCGGCCTTGCCCATCGGTACTCAGACCATCTGGTCCGCCTGAACCTCGAACTGGATCAAGTGGTTTTCAACCCGGCCCGGCTCACGAAGCTGTTCGGAACATGGACCCGGAAAGGGGACTCTACCCCCGATAGACCCCACCGGCTGGCCAAAATTATTTCCCTACCCGAAGCCAGAACTCCCGTTCCCATCGAATTGCTAAAAACCATTGCCCAGGCAGCCGGGAATCAAGAGGCCCCCCGTGACAAGGGGAACGGCGGGCCGGACGGCTTTGACCTGGCGGCCTATCTTGCCCACTACGGCGTGGACGTGGTTCAGGAGAAGCCCCATCACGGTGGCGTCCTTTATTGCCTGCAAGAGTGCATTTTCGATTCTTCCCACAGTGACAACGAGGCAGCCATCGGCCAGGCGGCGGAAGGCACGCTGTTCTACCAATGCTTTCACAAATCCTGTATAGGCCACACCTGGAAAGAGGCCCGGCAGAAAATTTCCGGCAACGATAATCTATGGCAATTCACGAACCTGCGGGACCGCAAGGCGACCCCTGGGAGCGCCCAGGGCGGCGAGTGCCGGGACCCGATTATAGACACGGCTCCCTGGCCGATAATGGCGCCTGAGGCTTTTTATGGCCTGGCCGGCTCGTTTGTTCGCCTGGTGGAACCGCACACGGAATCTGACCCTGCGGCCCTGCTGCTGCAATTTTTGACCGGCGTCGGCAACATGATCGGGAAGGGGGCGTACGCCAAAGTCGAGGCGGATATGCATTACTGCAATATCTACAGCGTGGCGGTGGGTGAGACATCCAAGTCGCGCAAGGGGACGAGTTGGGGGCAGGTCAAGGCTCCTCTCACAGCGGTTGACCCCAGCTGGCGGGGACGGGTCAAATCGGGATTATCCAGCGGCGAGGGGCTAATCTTCCAAGTCCGCGACCCGCTTATCAAAAAGGTGGCGCGGAAGGTTCACGGTCAGACGGTTTACGAAGACGAGATCGTCGACTCCGGTGAAGACGACAAGCGACTTTTGGTAGTAGAGACTGAATTTGCAAATGTCCTTCGGCAAATTGAACGCCAAGGGAATATCTTAAGCGCTGTGAGCCGCGACGCCTGGGACACCGGAGACCTCGCCACCCTGACCAAAAATTCCCCCACAAAAGCCTCCGGAGCGCACGTTTCTATCATTGGCCACATCACCAAGGGTGAATTAAAGCGGTATTTAACTCGCACCGAGGCCGGCAACGGCTTCGGGAACCGAATCCTCTGGGCCTGCGTGAAGCGGTCCAAAGTTCTGCCGGAGGGCGGGCGGATCCACGAAGTGGATTTTGCGCCTTTCCTTCAGCGACTGGGGGAGACGGTGTCTTTTGC
The DNA here is from genome assembly GCA_018897875.1 of Pseudomonadota bacterium. Lineage (GTDB taxonomy): Bacteria > Desulfobacterota > Desulfobaccia > Desulfobaccales > 0-14-0-80-60-11 > 0-14-0-80-60-11. Next base: position 1,694 of record JAHIKF010000509.1, read on the forward strand.
GGCTGGCGCTGGCGAAGTTACCAGAGACCCCGAGGCCCGGGCTTTGTGGGCCAAGGTGTACCCGGAGCTTTCGGAAGGCAAACCCGGCATGGTGGGGGCGCTCACAAGCCGTGCTGAGGCACAAATTTTACGGCTGTCTATGATTTACTCTCTGATGGACGGGGAGACGTTTGTTCGCCCCCCCCACCTACTTGCTGCCCTGGCGGTCTGGGACTACTGCGAATCTTCCGTTCGGTACATCTTCGGACAAACCCTGGGTGACCCGGTTGCGGATGGTATCCTTGAATCTTTGCAGGCAGCCCCGAACGGCCTGACCAGAACCGAAATTTACAACCTCTTTGGGCGCCACCAGCGATCGGAAAACATCCAGCAGGCGATCGGCGAATTACTGCGCCGGGGTCTTATTAGCATTGAGACCATCGAAACCGGTGGCCGGCCCGGCGAGAAAATAAAATATGCGGGTGCGCAAAAAGCGCAAAAAGCGCATTAAGTCCAACAGACTGACCCCGTTTTCGCTTAATGAGCTTATTACGCAGTGGGGATTTTAAATATGAGTTACCTGAAAATGGCATTGAAGGCTATGGAAGCGGCAACTTGTGAACGGGAAGGCCGGGACCACACACCCCCAGCGAAACCTGCGAAACTGCACCCCGTTGAGCCACCCCAAGCCAGCCCCGAGACGCCCCCCGCGACCTGCGAGTCGTGCCCCTGGTACAACTTGAACCCATGGACCCACTACCCTGACTTTGGCGCATGGTGCCATCGCCAGATGGAGCACTTGGTGGTGGGTAGTCCGGCCTGCGAAGAATATCGCCGCGGGGAAGTGCCAATCAGACAAAACCACGAACGAGTCCGCCAGGTCCAGCCTTCAACGTCCCCAGCCCCCCACGAGCACGTGCTCACCTGCGCTGACTGTCCCCACTTTGAAGGTAACCATGGCCCGAACCCGCGGCAAGGCTGGGGAAAGTGTTTGAAGCGAGGGCGAGGGCGTTTTGGCTGCGCGACGGCGTGCGAGGAGGTCTTTAAACAAGAAGAGGCATCAAATGCTCACCTTAAAAATTGATAACCGAGCCACACTTTTCCCGCTTGAGGCCCAGGCCCACCAGCGGATAGTTGAGCAGATCGCCCGGCGGCGGCAACCGGCTCTTGTGGTGGTGCACTCTGTAGAGCTTCAATACCAGTGGATTTCCAGAACAGAAGAGTTCCTGGGGATCCCGGCGCGGGAGGTGGGGGTCATCGGAGGCGGCAAGATGTTGGTGGGAGACCGGGTCAGCGTGGGCTTGGTGCAATCGCTGTATAAGTGCGCCGGCGTGGTGGCCCCGTTCATTGGGTACCTGGTGATAGACGAGTGCCACCGGGCAGGCCCGGCGTAAAGCTGGGTTAAAAAATTCGGCACCGCGAAGAGGGGAAATGAACCTTGAACTTGGGTATGTAGAACGTCGGAAGTGGTCGTGGACTGATAAGCGCTTGCGGCAGGCCGATGATGTTCTCGGCATTGCGAATGGTCTCGTTGACTACCATCCGCTAACCTTGCGCCAAATCTTCTACCAACTGGTAGCTGCAGGTAAGAGGAAAAATACTCGGTCACGGTACAACGACTTGTCCAAGCTCGTCACGAACATGCGAGTGGACGGTATGTTGGGCTGGGACATCATAGACGACCGGGTCCGGCGCGTTTCAGATAAGCGCGGCTATGAAGATGCTGGGGAGTATGCTAAACAGGTGGGCGATTTCCTCGGACGTTATCAGCGCTGCCTGGTGCAAGGGCAGGAATTTTACCTTGAAACCTGGTGCGAGAAGGATGCCTTATCACAAATCTTTGAAGAAATAGCCTGGCCCTACTGCATCCGCCATGCAACCTGCCGTGGGTTTGATAGTGCCACGGCATTATGGAAGTTTGCAGAGCGGGCACGGGCTGCTCTATCTCGGGGGCAGCAGCCGGTGCTCTTATACTTCGGAGATTTCGACCCTTCAGGTTTGGCAGCCGGTGATGCCACCCAGCAGAGTCTCCTGGAACGATATGGACTTCGTGCCATCAGTTTTGTCCGAGTGGCTCTTAACCAGGAGCAGATTGAGGAATTTCATCTTCCCCACGCCTTTGATGCGGTGAAGGCCACGGACACCCGGACCAAGCGGTTCGTCGAACGTTTCGGCGAATATGGCGCCTGTGAACTGGACGCCATCCACCCCAAACTACTCCGGGAGATGACGGTGGAAGCCATAGAATCCTACCTGGACATGGGTTTGTTTTGGGAGCAGCAGGACATCGAGAGCCTGGAGCGGCAGAAGATGGCCGACCTCCAGGAGCGGTTCCTGGCCGAGGCTAAAGCAGTTTTGGGCCATGTATGACTAGTCATACATTTTTAAAGAGGGGGGTAATGTAGCCAGACGCGGCTTGTGGACTCTCAGGACTGTGGCCCTACCTACCTCATGGCATCCACGGAGAAATCAATGAAGAAAGCAGCGGAAAGCACGGCAAAAGGCAAACGTCTTAAGGCTATAGAAACCCCGGCACCACCTGAACCGAAAAAGCCGTCTGGTCCCCCAAAGTTATTTATGGGAACCTCGAACCGTGAACTGCAATATCAGTTAATGACGCAATCGTGGGGTGCAATGGGGGTTACCGAAGAAAAAGTTAAAAAAGAAATGGAGCATTACGTTCACCGAATCCATGCCGCCATCGGTGGAGTCGATCCCAAAAATGCAGTCGAGGGTATGTTGGCTGTTCAGATGGTTGGCGCACACAATATGGCCATGGAGTTCTCACGTCGGGCGATGCACCAACAGCAATGCACCGAGGGGGTCGATGCCAATGTAGCCCGGGCAAGTCAGTTCATGAAGGTCTTCATGGAGCAGGTGGCATGCCTGCAAAAGCTCAGGGGCCGGGGGTCCCAGCAAAAGGTAGTGGTAGAGCACGTTCACATCCACCAGGGCGGCCAGGCCATCGTGGGCACGGTTGCCCCGGGGGGGGAGGGGTAGGGGTGCAAGCTGAAAACGAGGGACAACCCCATCTCCTACGGCGCGGATGGCTGAAAAACGGAAACTCTCCTGGGGATTTCACCAAGGCTTCACGCTGTGGCGCCAAGACCAGAAAAGGGCATCCATGCCTCCAGCCGGCCATGGCGAATGGGAAATGCCGGTTTCACGGTGGCAAGTCCACCGGCCCCCGGACTCTGGAGGGGATGGAAAGGATGCGCCAAAGCAAACTTAAACATGGCAAATTCACTAAAGAGATGAAGGCCGCAACTCAATTCCTCAAGACCTTTAGGGCCACCCTCGCCAGACTAAAAAAGGATGCATCCAGGTGAGCTGCACCCGCTTATTACAGGCACTTAGCCGCAAACCATAAACTGATAACCTCTCCAGGGTGGGCATAGGTGTAACTGGTTCCCGAGAGTAAAATGCTTCCGGAACCTATTTTTGTTTGGGGGAAATTCTAAAAATCACATTCATAA
>JAHIKF010000510.1 GCA_018897875.1 Pseudomonadota bacterium
TAATTGCCAGAAGTTTTTTCCGTCAGGGGAAGCTTTATAATCCCCCCTGCCCCCCTTTAAAAAAGGGGGGGAACTACAAGGAATTGCTGTTAAAGTCCCCCTTTGAAAAAGGGGGACTTAGGGGGATTTAAGAACCGGCAAACGGAAGGAATTTATGACAAACACTATAAGATACCATGGAGGGGATCATGAAGACCATCCGGTTCAGCTTATGCCTACTCGTGCTGTTAGGGTCTGCGGCTTTTAGCCAAGCGGCCAATTACGACCTACCGCCCGGGGGGCAGGTTATCGAAATCCAGCCCATCCAGTCAGCGAAGCACCCGCATCGGGCCCTCATGTTGTGGATGCTCAATCCCCTCACCGTTCCCCGGGACAATCCGGATGACATCTATACCTGCCCGGAATACACCCGGGGCAGCCACTATAGCGGCCCCACCCGGGTATCGCTGGTTGACCCCCGGGCGAAAACCATCATCAATACCATCAAAATACTCAATTTTGAGGGCCACGACACCTTCGATATCCCGTATCGCATCGAGTCCGGGCACTACTACCATGTGGCCGGCGTGCCCCAGGGCAAAGAGGGCAAGCCCACCATCATGTGGCTTAAAGACTACAACGGCGACGGTAAGGCCGGGGAATTCGCCTTGTTCGATGCCATCGCCTGCATGGGGCTGCCCACCACCTTGATCGGCTACAGCGAGGCCCGAGACCGGGTGATCCAATATCCTGTGGCCTTGACCGTTATCGCGGGAAACCAAAAATCCACCCGGACTGCCTTATGGGTGGATTATCTTTTCAGTCAGCGCCAGGCCTCGCCCGGGGTTTGGAAATATTCCATCGATTACCGGGGGAGAGCCGGGACCCTGGATGCCTATGAGGTCCGCTACCGCCCGGCAGAAGAGAAATTCTCCGGCCAGCGGATTTCCACCGCAGACGGTTCCTGACGCCCCGCAGCGGTTCGCCGCCCCGGGCCATGTCGGCGTTACGGTTCGGCCTCACCCGGGCGAACGGCGAGATAATCTCCTTGACTCATCCGGGCAGAGTGGATAGCTTGAACCCATGCGTGGTTACTTCGTGGCGATTCCAACATACTGGACCTATCCCGGGGGGGAAGGCCCGGAGGAGATCGTCTTTGATCACCCCACGCCCCTGGACGCGCCGGGGACGCTCCGCCGGACCCTGGAGAGCTTAATCCCCCTGGCCGCCGCCGGGGTGGAGGTGGGGGTGGTAGCCGCGGCCACCGCGCCGGCCCTGGAGGCGGCGGTGGAGAACCGGGTCCGGGAGGTCATCGAGTCCCCGCCGCTCCCCTACCCGGTGAGGTTGTTTGCGGCCTCGCATCTCAGCCTCCTCCAGGACTTCTGCCGGACCCGGGGGCGGACGGAGTGGCTGCCCTTGCTGTCCCTGGCCGGTTATTCCCAGATCCGCAACCTCACCCTGATTCTCGCCAATATCTGCGGTGCGCAGGCGCTAATCAGCCTGGACGACGACGAGGTGATCGCCGACCCGGATTTTTTGGCCAAGGTAGATGAGGACCTTGAGCTGTTGGGGCGGGAGCACCCCGTCTTCGGTCTGGCCGGGATTTACCGGGACAAAGACGGCGGCGTCCTGCTCCCGGAACCCGCCGCGGCCTGGGCCGGTTATTGGCCCAAGATGCGCTGGCTGAACGCGGCGCTCACGGAACTGGTGCTGGCCGGGCCCCGCCTGAAACCCACTTACCTCGGGTTCGGCGGCAACCTGGCCCTGCCCGCGGCGCTCTGCCGCCACCTGCCGTTTGATCCCGCCATCACCCGGGGTGAAGACACGGACTACATCTTGAACGCCCGCCTGTTCGGGATTCCTTTTTTCCTGGACAACACCCTGAGCATCATCCACCTGCCGCCGGACAAGCCCCATCCCACCTGGATGAGGCTCAGGCAGGATTTGGTGCGGTTCTGCTATACCCGGCTGAAATTGCGGCAGCAGGAACCGGGGCCGGGCCGGACGCGGGTGACCGCCGGGGATTTCAAACCCTACCCCGGGAATTTTCTGGGAGGCGACCTGCCCCAGAGGGCCTTTCAGAGCCACACCCTCCTGGCCCTGGACTACCTGGTCCAGGGCGACTCCGAGGCCGCCCGGCAGACCTTGACGAACCTGGCCCTGATGGACCGGTTGGAGCAGTCGGGCGCCGGGGTTTATGAGGCGTATGTGCACACCGTCAGCCTATGGCAGGCCCTGCAGCAATGGCTGGCAACGCCTGAGGTCGCAGCCGGCGCCCGCCAAGCCCTGTGGAGGGCGGCATGAGCGGCACGCCTAAGGTGATCCGGCCCCCGGACTGGGGGCGCGGGGCGCGGCTCCCCGCCCTGGGGTTGATCCCCGGCGGCAGCTTCGACCCGGAGGTTGTAAGCCGCCTGAAACAGGCGGAAGGGGCGCCGGTGCACCTGGTCTTTCCCCTGAGGAAGGCCCGGGGAGCCGGCAACCTGCACGCCCTCTTGCTGTTGCTGCGGCCGCTTTTCGGGAGCCTCATCGATCAGGTCTGGATCGCCTATGGGGGAGAGCGTCCGGGAGGCTTGAGGCGCCTGACCGACTCCTTTCCCCAGGTCAAGGTCTTCCCCGTAGCCCTTCGGCTACCGCCGGACCAGCAGGGCGCCCCCCAGGGCAAAGGGGCGGCCATGCGGGCCTTCCTGTATCACCTGGTGATGACCGAAAACGTCACCCATCCCCGGGCCGTGGTGGCCTTTATCGACGCGGACATCCGGCCCCCCTACTTTCATCCCCGGTGGGTGGTGGACCCGGTGGGAGCCATCCTCTGGTTCCACACGGTGGAGGCGGCCAAGATCGTCTATCAGCGCCCTCACGGCGGCCGGCTGAACACCATGCTCCGGTCGCTGTTGGCCTTGATCCCCCATCCCGGGGTCCAGGCCCTCCAGAAGTTAGCCTACCTGCTGTCCGGGGAGATGGCCGGCACCTTGAAGTTCTGGAGCCGCCTGCCCTTCAAGACGGGTTTCGGCGTGGAAATCTTGGCCCTCCTGTCTTTTGCCCTGGACCACCTGGGTCTGGCGCCCGGCACCCCGGACCTGGAACACCTGGTCCAGGTCTATGTGGGCCAGATGGACCACCTCCACGCCCCTCTCACCTCCACGCCCCGCAAACGGGGGCTGGACCAGATGGCCGGGACCGTGTTCTACACTTTGATGGAGTCCCTGATGGCGGCGGACCTGCTGCGCTGGCGGCTGCCTGCGATGGCGCCGCCGCGTCTCAGCATACCGGTGCCCGACGGGGAGTCCGGGGAGCCGCTGGCCTGGATGGATGTCCCCCTGGCTGACGTCACCCTGCCGCCCCTGGCGACCTTACCGGAGGTGCGGGCGCGCCTCACCCCGGGAGGCGATTGATGCGGGTAGCCCAGATCGCACCCCCCTGGATTCCGGTGCCGCCCGTGACTTACGGCGGCACGGAGCTGATGGTGGCCGGCCTCATCCGGGGGCTCAGCGCCCGGGGGGTGGAGGTCTGGCTGTTCAGCGCCGGGGATTCCACCCTGGAAGTGCCCCAGTTTGGGCATTTCCTGAACTCCTTCTGGCCGCCGGACAAGTTCTCCGAGAACCTCCATCTGTCCCACGCCTTCGCCCGCTTGAGACAGCAGCCGCCGTTGGTGATCCACTCGCACCTGGAGGCCGCGGCGGGTTTCTGGGCCCTGGCCCCGGCCGCGCCCCTGGCCATCACCATTCACACGCCGCTGTTTCCCATGAAACGGGACTACCTCCTCAGTTTCCCCAAGGCGCACCTGGTGGCGGTAAGCGCCTTTCAGGCGCACCAGCTCAAGGGGCATCCCCGCCTGCATCTGATTCCCCACGGCCTGGACCTGGCGGATTATCCCTTTCAGGCTGTTAAGGAAGATTTTCTCCTCTTCCTGGGCCGCATCTACCCCGACAAAGGTCTCCACACGGCCATCCGCCTGGCCCGGGAGACCGGGGCGAGGCTGGTCATTGCCGGACCGGTCTTTGAGCCGGACCGGCCGTATTTTGACGGCCGGATTCGTGACCAGATCGACGGCGAGCAGATCGTCTACCTGGGACCGGCGGATCATGGCCGCAAGGTGGACCTGATGCAGCGGGCGAAGGCATTGGTGCTGCCCCTGGAGGTGGACGAGACCTTCGGACTGGCCATGATAGAGGCCATGGCCTGCGGCACCCCGGTCCTGGCTTACGATCGGGGGGCGGTGTCCGAAGTGGTGGCCCACGGGGAAACCGGGTTCGCGGTGCACACTTACGAGGAGTTGCGAGAAAGCCTTAAGCTGTTGGAGAGGCTGAACCCGCAGCGCTGCCGGGACCGCGTGGCGCAACACTTCTCCCGGGACACCATGGTGGCGGCTTATGTGAAGTTGTACGACGAGATGGGCCGGGGGGCTTGAGCAGGTGGTGAAAAGACCTTTATAGCGAATGCCAAAAGTATTTTCCGATAGCGGCATCATTCTAATCCCCCCTAACCCCCCTTTAAAAAAGGGGGGAACTATAAGGAATAGCTATTAAAGTCCCCCTTTGAAAAAGGGGGATTTAGGGGGATTTAAGAA
>JAHIKF010000511.1 GCA_018897875.1 Pseudomonadota bacterium
CACCACGTGGTTGTTGGTGAGGATGTAGCCCCGGGGGTCGATGATGACGCCGGAGCCCTGGCCCACCATGCGCCGCCGGATGGGCTGACCGCCCATCTCCCGGAACATGCCCTCAAAAGGCGTGCCCCGGAAGAAATCCTCGGGGACGCCCATAGGCTGCACCGTCACCACCCGGATAGCCTTGAGGCTCACCACCGACGGCATCACCTGTTCGGCTACCCGGATGAAGTCATCTTGCAGCCCCACCGCGGTGGCGCCCAGGGCCGGGTGCGGGGCCGGCTGGCAGGTGGCGAGCAGCAGGAACGCCGCCAAACCCAAAGCCAGCCCTGATGGTCTTAAATGCAGACGCATGAATGTCCTCCAGTAAGTTGCTTTATCTTAATTACCCCGATCGTCTCATGGCAAAAATGTAGGGTGCGTTTTACGCACCATAAAGTGGCGCGTAAAACGCGCCCTACTGATTTGTTTTGCCGGCCCGCCCGCTAGATCAGGAGCAGCGGGGGCGTCGGTTCAGATTCCGGGGCCGGGCCGATGACGTTCAGGACCTCCGCCGGGATCATGCTGGCGGTCAGGGCCATGAACGGCAACCCCTGGGCGTGGTCGGCCGCAGCGCCGGGACCCAAATGCCGCACCCCGGCATCGCCGCCGATGGCGAGAGCCACCGGCGGGGCCGTGAGCTCATGCCGGGTCCAGAAGACCTTAAGGTCGCACGGGTCACCAGGGGCGGAACCCGACCAGCCCACCAGGGTGCGGACCGCCCCATCGGGATACTCAAGGCTCAGGGCCGGACCCCGCCAGATGGGGGAGAGCACCGGTAGGCGCTGCCGGGGCAGGCCCTGGGGCACGTTGCTTCCGGGCCGGACTTCATATTCCAGATACTTATGCATGCCTGCCTGATATGCCTCTATGTCCGGATTGCAATTTGAGGTGTTTCTCTGTCAAAGTCGTCAACCTGCCACGTTCGCCTTGAAAAAGATTGAGGCCCCAAACTTTCAATCTGTGCAGCAATAGGGCGCGTTTCGCGCGCCGCTTTATGGGGCCTAAAACGCACCCTTCATTTCCGCCGGCCTGGTTCCGGGTAGGGTTATGTTCCATAATTTATATGACCAATATATTGCGGTGATTTTCCGAAAACCTTTTTAAAATCCCCCTTTTTTAAAGGGGGATTTAGGGGGATTATCAGTGAGTTATTTGTAATCCCCCCTGCCCCCCTTTAGAAAAGGGGGGTGCTATTTATAGGTCTTTAATACTGCACTGATTGTGGAACGCAACAATAGAGCTTTTCCAGCACTCGTAGAGTCTTATGGCCATGACCGTTGGTATCTAACCGAATCATTTATTAAAATATATCATTTTCTTCCCGGCGCGGTTAGTCGGAGAAGAAGCTCTCGGCGACTGCCTGAAAAAACCGCCGCCCTTAATCACCCTCCCGGCAATCCAGCAAGACCTTCAGCACCCCGGGGCGCTGGGCCCAGGCCAGGGCCTCCAGACCCCGGGCCAGGGGGAAGATGCGGTTGATGAGGGGCCGGGGATCAACCCGCCCGTCCCGGAGGAGTCGCAGGGCGCCGGCAAAGGGCCCGCAGCGGCACCCCACCAGGCTGACCTCGGGGACCACCAGGACCGCCGGGTCCAGGGGATAGTGGCCCACGTACGTGCTCTTCATGACCACCGTGCCCCGGGGCCTGACCCGCGTGAGCGCCAACTCCAGACCCGATGGGCTGCCGCTGGCTTCCACCACGATGTCATAGTCCCCAGGGGGGAGATCTGCGGACAGGAACGTGGCGACCCCCCGGGGCCGGGCCAGGGCCAGGTGCTCCGGGTGATGCCCCGCCAGGTGGACTTCGGCGCCGCTCAAGGCCAGGACCCAGGAGATCTGCAATCCCAAGGAACCGTCGCCCACCACCAGGACCCGGGCCGAGGGCGACACCGGCGCGGCTTCCAGGACCCTAAGGGCTGCGGCCAGGGGTTCGGTGAAGACCGCGAAGACATCGGGGACTTCCGGGTCCACGGCATGGAGGTTGGCCGCGGGCAGCCGGAGGTAGGGGGCAAAGGCGCCGTCGTGGTCCTTGAGCCCCAACACCTGCCGCTGCCGGCAGTGCCCGGCCAGGCCCCGGCGGCAGAGGTCGCACACCCCGCAGCCAATGGTGATCTCCCCTGCCACCCGCTGCCCCAGCCAGGGGGAGTCCTCAGGCGCAGCCACCTCGCCCACGAACTCGTGGCCCATGACCCCCTTAAAGCCGTGATAGCCCTTCAGAACCTCCAGGTCGGTGCGGCAGATGCCGGCCAGATGGACGCTTACGAGAACCTCGCCGGGGCCGGGTTCGGGTTGGGGCAACTCTTTGATCGTCGGTTGTCCGTCAAAATAGAGGGCAAGCATAAGAGCTATCAGCTTTCAGCGGTCAGCTTGCAGCCAAACCGCTGTTGGTGCAAGGCATCATCAGTTTGCCAGGCTCGGTCCCGAAAAGTCTAGTGTGACGCTTCATATAACGTTTGCCAAAAGTATTTTCCGATAGCGGCATCATTCTAATCCCCCCTAACCCCCCTTTAGAAAAGGGGGGAACTATAAGGAATAGCTAATAAAGTCCCCCTTTGGCAAAGGGGGATTTAGGGGGATTTAAGAACCTCCAAGCGGAAAGAATTAATGGCAAACGCTATAAATAAGCCGGTTTTTCTCATAAGAAAAAAGCTCCCATAAAGGCCAGTATCTTACCCCCCTTTTTTAAAGGGGGGCAGGGGGGATTATATAAGCGTTTGATAATCCCTGTAAATCAACCTTTAGGCGGACTGGCGCGTAGGACGCACCCTACGACCCTGCCTCGGCCAACACCTCCAGGGTTTGGGCCACCGTTTTCTCCCAGCTGAGTTCGGCTACCGCCTGGGTTGCAGTCTGGCGCACCTGCAGGTCCCGGCCCCGGCTGAGGAACGTGGTCAGGGCCTCCGTGAGGCCGGCGAGGTCGTCCGGTTGCGGGATTACGGCGCCGCTCGCCCCGGGGGTGATGAATTCCGCCGCCCCGTTGGCCGCGGTGGTGACCGCCGGCGTCCCGCAGGCCAGGGCCTCCAACACCACGTTGCTGCACGGGTCATAGAGGGTGGGCAGGGCCAGCACCGTGGCGGCCTGATAAAACGGCGCGGTCTCGGTCACCGGACCCCAGAACTTGACCCGGTCAGCCACCCCCAACCCTTTGGCAGCCTGGCGGTAAAGAGCCACATTCCCTTTGCCCACCACCCATAAATGGCTGGCCTTATCTCTTAGACTGCCGAAGGCCTGAAAAAGATAAGGCAAACCTTTCCTTTCAAAGCCCGAACCCACAAAAAGCACCACGGGGCTGTTCTGCGGCGCCCCCAGGCGTTGGCGGAGAGCCGCGGCGGCGTTGGGGTCCAGGGGGTGAAAGCGCTGCCGGTCCAGGCCATTGTAAATAACCCGGAGGCGGGCCGGGTCCACCCCATAGAGCCGGATGATTTCGTCACGCACCTGCCGGGAGTTGGCGATCACCCGCAAGAGCCCCGGGTGGGCGAAGAGCCGCCGCTCGATGATGAGCATCACCTGGTGAAAGAGGCTGAAATTCTGGGCGGCCCGGGCTGGGGAGGAGAGGTAGGGGGCGCGGCGGGCCAACCATTCCCGGTGGCAACCGTCCCCGGCCCGGTAGACCGAAAGACCCGGCACCCGCTCCAGACTGAAGCCCACCTGGGGGCCGGCGTTTTGGATGAGGCGGCGGCTGTTCAGGGCAAAAGCCAGGAACCTCAGGGTCTTCCCCCCCCAGACCGGCACCCGCACGTAGGCCACGCCCGGCCCCAGCGCGGCCTGGGCCGCGGCCGTACTTTCGGTGCCGTACACTGACACATCGTGTCCGGCCGCGGCCAGGCCCCGGACCAGGTAACTCAGAGTGGTCTCGGCCCCACCGAGGGCCGTCACCCGCTGTCGCAGCAGAGCGATCTTCATGGATTATCTAGTGGTGGCATAGGCGTCTCGCCGGTGCAGGCGCAGGCTAAACGGGAATGGCAGATATTTGCCTCCCGCCAGCGATGAAAATCCCCCCTGCCCCCCTTTTTCAAAGGGGGGTTTAAAGTCCCCCTTTAGCAAAGGGGGATTTAGGGGGATTTGAGGTTTCACGCTCAAGCCTGCGGCTACAGCCTCTATTTATAAGGGTTTGGGGGAGGGGGAAAGGGCCCTTACGAAAAAGCCCCCTCCCCCAAGGGCCTAAACCCCACCCTTGAGTTCGGCGAACGCGGCCTGCTCAAAGGCGGCGGCCTTGTCCGAGCGGGGCACCGAGGCCGGCCCCTGGACCACCCGCTGGGCCGGGGAGGTGTCTTGTTTGACCTTGGTGACCTGCATCTCCCAGATGGCCATGGCGTCACTCATGGCCATGGGCTCTCTGACCAGGCGCATAGTTCCCTGGATCCCCATGACCAGGTCGTCCGGGCCGATAATTTCCAGACAGACCCGGCCGTCCCGGCGCAGGTTGGCGGAGGTGCCGCTGTTCCGGAGCAGGCCCACCAGAAGGGTTTTTTCGTCTTTGGCGTAGATAAGGGAAACGGGGCAGGTGTTGGGGGCGCCGCCCTCTCCCACGGTCCCGGCTACCACGATGATCTTGTTGGGGTTCTGGTTGAACAACGCCATCAGGTCAATGATCTGTTCTTCCCCGGGTTTCCGGGCCACGTTGACCTTCAGTCCGTCTCCCACGACTCTGGCCATGGTTTGCCTCCTGCGCCGCTAGGCTAGTAATCAGAGCGTTAAAAGGGTCATTCCGCGGGCTCTGTAGGGGCGGGTTTGAAACCCGCCCCGACGTCCCGGCGGTTTCAGTTCCGATTAATGGTGGATGAGGAGAACACCTCAGAGGATGCCGCCTCGCCGCCAGTTCTGCAGAATTAATGGGTTTTTTGCACCTTATCCGCCAATTCGCCAAAATGTTCCTCCACCGCGGCCACAACCTCCGCCGGGGTCAGCTCAACCAGGCAGCGGCTGACCTTGCCGCCCTCACAGCCATCTTTGCCGCAGGGGACGCAATCCAAGTTCTTTTGGATCACCAGGTGGCCCTCGCCCCAGGGGCCCCAGTTGAAGACCCCGCTGGGGCCGAAAAGCGCCACTGCCGGGGTGTTCACCGCCGCGGCCAGGTGCATGGGGGCGCTGTCCATCCCGAAGAACAGGCGGGCTTTACTGATGAGGGCTCCTAACTCCTTGAGGCTCAGGCGGCCGGCCAGATCCATGGGCGCGGCCCGGCACTCCCGGTGCACCGCGGCCAGCAGTTCCTGCTCATGCGGGGCCCGAGTCCCGGTGAGCACCGTGGGCAGGTCCCACTGATCCTGGAAAAACTCGATCACCCGGGCGTAGCCGCTGGGAGTCCAGCACTTGAAGCGCCAGCCGGCCCCGGGATGCATCACCACGAAGGGCTTCCCGGCCAGTCCCAGGGATGCCAGCAGGTCTCCTACTTTCTGCTCCACGGCCGCATCCCAAAAAAACTCCAACCGGGGGTTCACGGGTTCGATACCCAGGGCCCGCACCGCCGCCAGGTTTTGGTCCACCAGGTGCATTTTCACCGGCGGGCGGGGCAGGAGCCGGGTGAAACAGCCGTACCTCTGCCAGAAGGGCTGCCGGGGGTGGGCAAAGCCGAGCCGCTCCCTCGCCCCGGTGAGAAACGAATAGATGGCGCCCCGGTCGCCGCCGGAGAGCTCCAGCACCAGGTCGAAGCGCTGCCGCCTGAGGTCTCGGATGAAGCGCCAGGTCTGCCCCCAGGTGGCGCCCCGCCGGTCCACCACCAGGAGGCCGTCCAGCCCCGGGTGGCCGGAGACCATGTCCTCGGTGTCCTTGGGGACCAGGTAGGTCAGGTGGCAATCGGGCCAGGCCTCTTTCAGGGCGGCGATTACCGGGGTGCTCACCAGGACGTCTCCCGGCTGCTTGAGCTTGATCACCAGGATGCGTTTACGACTCGGAGTCGGCATCGCGGCCATCTTTAGGACCCATGGCCACGCCCCGTTTGGCGGCGCGGATGAATTCCAGGAGGTGGGCCACTTCCGGGGTCAGGTCCACTTCCTGCTCCACCCGGGCCAGGGCGGCCTTGAGGTTGCCCCGGCGGAAGAAGATCAGTCGAAAGGCCTGGCGCAGGGCGGCAATGTTCGGGGTAGCCAAACCGGCCCGCTTCAACCCCACCAGATTGACCCCTTTGACCGTGTGGGTATCGTCGATCACGGCGTAAGGCGGAATATCCCGGGAGGCCCGGGAGCCGCCCCGCATGATGGCCAGGGTGCCCACCCGGATGAACTGGTGCAGGAGACAGTTGGCCGAGATAAAGGCCCGGTCCGCCACCTCGACGTAGCCGCCCACCAGGGCGCCGTTGACCACCACCACGTGATCCCCCAGACAGGAGTTGTGGGCCATGTGGCTCAGAGCCATGAGAAAATTGTGGTTGCCCACCCGGGTGGCGCTGCCCGGCTTGGTCCCCCGGTGGATGGTGACGTACTCCCGGATGCGGTTGTGGTCGCCGATAATGGTGTAGCTCTCTTCCCCGGTGAAGGCGTAATCCTGGGGGTCGTAGCCCACGATGGCCCCGAAGCCGATGAGATTGTGCGCCCCGATGGTGGTGTAGGGGCCGATGTAGGCGTGGGCCAGGATGCGGGTGCCGGCGCCGATGGTGCTCGGGCCGTCAATGATGACACCCGGCCCGACCTCAACGTCGGGCGCCAGTTCCACCCCGGGGGCGACGCGGGCGCTGGGGTCAATGGCCATCGAGGTCCCTCCCCCGGGCAAGTTCCCGGAGATAGTAATATTTCAGAAACTTGTACATGCTCATGAGCACCGCCAGGGTATATCCCGGCGTCCCCTCCAGAAACCCCCGCCGGATGAAATAGAGATGGAGAAAGGAGAAAAAGGGCCTGACGAATAATTCTCCCGGCAAGGGGCGCCGGCCCGCCTTGGCCAATTCCTGGGCCGCCAGGCGGGCGTACCGGTCCATGCGGGCGACATATTCACTGACGCTCTTGTAGCTGTAATGCAAAAGCGGCGTTGGCAAATCCCCCACGGGCCCGTCCACCACCACTTCCTCGTGGACCTCCCGGTCCCGAAAGCAGCCCCGGCCCCGTCTGAAGAGACGCAGGGTGTAATCGGGGTACCAGCCCAAATGCCTGATCCAGCGGCCGCAGAAGTAGTTTTTCCGCGCCACCCGGTAGCCGTTCAGGGGGCCGTCGGCTTCGACCACGGCCAGGATGTCCTCCTGCAAGGCCGGCGGCACCCGCTCATCCGTGTCCAGGCTGAAGACCCAATCGCCCCGGGCCTGGTCCAGGGCATAGTTCTTGGTGCGGCCAAAACCCTGCCAGTCAGCGGTCAAAACCCGGTCGGTAAAGGTCCGGGCCAGCTCCACGGTGCGGTCAGTGCTGCCCGTGTCCACCACCACGATTTCGTCGGCGAAGCTCACCGACTTGAGGCAATCGGCGATGTTGGCCTCCTGGTTCAGGGCGATGACGATGACGGAGAGTCGGGGCATGGTTGGGTTTTAGGTTCTGGGTTCTGGGTTCTCGTTTTCGGGTTCCGCTCTTGAGCCTCAAGGCCAGGCTTATCAACCTAACTCTTACCAAAAACCAAAAACGAAAAACCAAAAACGGTCATTTCAAGGGTTTGGCCTCGTCAATGAGCATGATGGGGATGTCGTCCTTGATTTCGTAAACCAGGCGGCATTGGTCACAGATGAGGCCGTCGCCCTTTTCATTGAGGCGGATGTCCCCCTTGCACTTGGGGCAGGCCAGGATTTCCAGTAATTCCTTGCTGATGGGCATGAGTCCTCCGAAATTGGCTGGGGTCATTTATTATTCTGGTGCCCAAGGGAACCTTGGGGACGAGAAAAGGGACTATCGTTATGCTGCATAAATTGTATGGCAATTATTTTGCCCGGACCTCCCAAAAGCTCTTTTAAAGTCCCCCTTTTCTAAAGGGGGATTTAGGGGGATTATCAAACGGTTATATAATCCCCCCTCCCCCCCTTTAAAAAAGGGGGGTAAAATACTGGCCTTTATTGGGGTTTTTGCTTATAGAAAAACCATCTTATTTATGAAGCGCCACACTAGTAACTCCACATACCTCATATTATCAACTAATTCCCGCGCTAGACAAGATTTTCTCACACGCGGCCTCAACCATTTCCGGCAAGAGGTCGCTGAGGCACCGGGGGTCAGGGCACTGGCGTTTGAAGCAGGGGCTGCAGGAAAGCCCCTGGCGCACCACCTGGTGGACGTCGCCGAAAGGCCCGGTGCGCCAGGGGGCCGTGGGGCCGAACAGGGCCGCCACCGGCGTCCCCAGGGCCGCGGCCAGATGCATGGCCCCGGTGTCGGTGGTGACGGCTAACCGGGCTTTTCGTAAGATGCCGGCAAGTTGGGATAGAGAGGTGGCACCGGCCAGATTGAGCCGCGGCGCCCGGCATTGAGCCGTGATGCCCGCAACCAACTCCCGGTCGGCGGCGCTGCCGGTGACGGCCACCAGAAACCCTTGCCCGTGGAACCACTCCGTTAGCCGCGCCCAGGACGCCGGGGGCCAGAGCTTGGAGGCCCAGCGGGCCCCGGGATGGAGCACTGCCAGGGGCCGATCAGGCTCAGCCGGTATCAGGGCCGAAATATCCACCGCCGCATCCAGTCCCAGGCGGAAGCGGGGCAGGGTAGGGGGGGGGCCCAGATAATGGGCCAGGTTCAGGTAGCGCCAAACCGCGTGGGCCTCCGGGTCAAACGGCTTCACCCGCTCGGTGAGGGCCAGGTAACTCAACTCCCGGGTCTTATCATAGCCCACCTTGCGGGGGCTTTGGGCCAGGGCCACCCACACGGCGCTCTTGAGCAGGCCCTGGACATCCACCACCAGGTCGAAGGGGCGGGTGCGGAGCTGCTGCACGAGCCAGCGCAGCGCGGCCGGATTGGAGCCGGAGAAAAACTCGGCCGGGCGCAGGCGGGGGGCAATCCAGACTTCGTCCAGGGCCGGGTGCCCGGCCAACAGCGGCGCATACGCGGCCTCCACCAGCCAGGTGATGTGGGCGAGGGGGTAGGCGTCCCGCAGGGCCTCCAGGGTGGGCAGTCCATGGAGCACATCCCCGAAGGAACTGAGCTTGACGAGGAGAATCCTGGGGTGGGGAGAAGGATTATGGTGCATCATGATCGCTTATGTGTCCAAGGTCGAAAAATAGATGGCGGGTTCGTAAGGGCGACCCACCGGGTCGCCCCTACGAAGGATTCCCCTCCAAATCCGCCAAAATCCACTCCACCGCTTCCAGGAGATCGGGCGCCACGTGGACCGGCTGCACCGGCTGGGTCGGCCGGACATATTCATACTCCCCCCGGCCGTAGCCGGTGAGCACCAGGATGCCCTTGGCTCCGGCGTTGGCGGCGGTCTGTATATCGCTATAGCGGTCACCCACGAGATAAGAGCGGCACAGGTCGAGATCGAGGTCCCGGGCCGCCTGCTCCATCAGCGTGGGCCGGGGTTTGCGGCAATCGCAGCCGTCCGCCGGGCCGTGGAGGCAGGCGTAGATGCCGTCCAGATGCGCCCCCCCGGCCGCCAGAAGCTGCTTCAGGTGGGCGTGAATCTCATCTACCAGGGAGGCGGGGAAATAGCCCCGGGCCGACCCGGACTGGTTGGTGACCACCACCACCTTCACTCCGGCCTCATTGAGGCGGCGGATGGCCGGAACCGCCTGGTCCAGCAGCTTAAAGCGGCTCAGGTGATTGATGTAGCCCATCTGTTCGTTGATGGTGCCGTCCCGGTCCAGGAACACCGCGGGTTGACTCATGAGCCCTCCTTAAGCCAGGAACGGGCCGCGGCCGCAACCTCGTCGACGCTGATGGCGGTCAGGCAGGTATAGCCTATCTCGCAGGTCCGCTTGAAGCAGGGGCTGCACGGCTGCGGATGGTGAATCACCGTGGCCCGGGAGGTGAACGGGCCGGTGGCCACGGGGTCGGTGGAGCCGAACAGGGCCACCAGGGGGACCGAGAGCGCCGCCGCGGCGTGCATCAACCCCGAGTCGTTGGTGACCAGAAGGTTGAGTTGGGACATTATCCCCAGGGCCTGCCGCAGGCTGGTCCGCCCCACCAGATCCACTACCGGTCCCTGAAGCCGCTCTTTGACCTCATCGGCCACCGGCCGCTCATCGTCGGCTCCCAGGAGCACCAGGCGGGCTCCGAACTCCCGCACCAGTTCCCGGGCCAGGGCGGCAAAGCGCGCCGGCTCCCAGCGTTTGGCCGGGCCGTAAGCCGCTCCGGGGCTCAATCCCACCCAGGGGCCCTGGCCGGGGAGGTCGGCCTCGGACAGGACCTGGGCCCCCATGGCCTCCTCCTCGGGTTCCAGGTGGAGGGTGGGGGGGGTAAAGGTGGCCACTCCCCCCAAGGCCTTGAGTAAGCCCAGAAGATAAAAGACGGTGTGCAAGCCGGCCAGCGCTTCGCAGCCGGATACGGCCTCCTTGAGGAAGAGGCGGCGGGCGTCGGTGTTATACCCCACCCGGGACGGCACCCCCACCAGCCACAAGCCCAGGGCGGATTCCATGGAGTTGGGCAAGGCCAGGGCCACGTCGAAGCGCCCGCGCTGCTCCCACAAAACCTGCCACTTGCCCCGGCCCGACGGGTAGCGGATGATCTCGGTGACTCCGGGCTGGGTGGCAAAGAGCGGGGCCACCCGGGGCGCCGCCAGCACGGTGAACTCGGCTAGGGGAAAGAGCCGCTTGAGCCCGGCCAGCACCGGCAGACTCATGACCGCATCCCCAACCCAGTTGGGCACTCGCACCAGGATGCGCCGCACCACTTCGGGGTCACGGGTAAACCGGCGGGACACCTGAAGCTGCTGGAACCGCTGCCGGACCTCGGGGGGCAGGGGCAGGTCGTTAACCCTGCGGGGTTTTTCTTTAGGGGCGTCAGTCATACGTGCGGCGCGATCCATGGGGAGTCGCGCCCTCTCCTTGATGGCGGCAAACTATACCAAGGTAAAACCTCTGCGAAAGTTCCCTCACCTGTCATTCTGAGGGAGTGAAGCGACCGAAGAATCTCATAGCTACAAGTAAATACGAGATCCTTCGCTACGCTCAGGATGACAAAATGGCTTTTCGCAGAAACCTATAGGTATTGTAAAACATTTTGGCCGGATACGGTAGAGGGAGCTTCAGGGGAGCGGCCCGGGGGCGCGAAGGCGTGGTGGTTGGCGCGGTGTTGCCTTAACCCCGGCGAATCCGGTCCCGTGATGTAGGGTGCGCACTGCGCACCATGCCCCCTCCCCTTAGCCCGCGCGACTCCGGTCCAGGAGTTCCAGGACCGGTTCGGCATCCTCCAGCCGGGCCTCCACTTCCAGGACCCATAGGGGGAGTTCCCCGTCCCAGCGCTCTCCCAGCCGGGCCCAATCCTTGCCGGTGGTGACCAGGCCCTCAGCGCCCAGGGACCGGGCCGCGGCCGCCAGGCAGTCCAATTCCTCCGGGCTGTAGGCATGGTGGTCGGGAAAGATGCGGCAGCCTTTCAGGTCCACCCCCAGTTCCTGCAAGGTGGCGGTAAATACCTCCGGGCGGGCCAGGCCGGCAAAGGCCATCAAGGCCCGGTGGCGCATGGCTGCAAGCGCATCGGCCCGCCCTCCGGGGTAGGCCGTGACGGACACCGGAATGATGCTCGCGGTCAACACCGGTTTATCCGGGAAGGCCGCCCGGATAGCCGCGAGCTGCGCCTGATGGTGCTCCGGGTCAAACCGGGTCAGGATGAGGCTGTGGGCTGCGGCCAGGGCCGTGAGGGGTTCTCGTAGCGGTCCCCGGGGCAAGAGCCGGTGGTTGCCGAAGGGCGAGGCCGCATCCAGCAGCACCAGGTCCAGGTCCCGGTGCAGCTGAAAATGCTGGAAGCCGTCGTCCAGCAGAAAGAGGTCCGGTTTAAACTCCTGCCAGGCGGCCAGCCCCGCGGCATAACGGCAGGCCCCGGTGTAGACCGCCACCCCGGGCAGGGTCCGGGCCAGCCAGTGAGGCTCTTCTCCCACCTCCGGGGGTTTTTTATACGTCTGCCGGCCGTCGGAGATGCAGGTGACGCCGCGGGTCTGCCCGCCGTAGCCCCGGCTGAGGATGGCCACCCGCTTACCCCGGTCCCGCCACAACCGGGCCAGACAGGCCACCACCGGGGTCTTGCCGGTGCCGCCCACCGTCAGGTTGCCCACGCTTACCACCGGGGCCGGGAGTTTTTTCGTCCGGAGCAGGCCCCGGGCGTAGAGGGTGCGCCGTAACCCGGCCCCCAGGCCATAGAGCCGGGAGGCGAGTGCGGCGGTAGCGCGGACCACGGGGCCGGGAGGCGGGCCTTCGCCCGGGTCCCCCTGAAGCCGCTGGAACAGGTTATGCCAGTAAGGCTGCATAGGTTAGGACTTGGGGTTTTTTGGTTTTTTTAAGAGAACCCAGAGCATAGTTTCGCCGCCAATGGTGTGTTTGTTCATGCTGACCAAGGTTGCGCCAATATCTTGAAAAATTTTAGAGTATTCTGCTGAAGAGTAGTGGCTGTAAGGCAGAATATTATTTTCAAAATGAATGGTTCCTTCAAAGTCTTCCTGGCCGGTATATTCTTTGGTGGCCAGGGTGAAATAGGCATACCCGCCTGATTTGAGCCAATGCATAATTTTATTGAAAATTTCTCTTTGTTGTTCTTTCCTAAGATGGAAAAGGCAATAAAACGAAACAATTAAGTCACAAGAATCTCCGCTGAGGTCGGCATTGACAATATTTTCACTGTAAAAGACAGCATCCGGCACATTCTTTTTGGCAAGTCGAATCATGCTATCGGATAGGTCTATACCCGTGACGTTATAGCCTCGTTCCGTAAAAAATTTTGCCACTGGCAGACCGGTGCCGCAGCCGAGATCCAACACGGTTGATTTTGGCGGGATTAATTTCGCCAATTCATCCAACTGATCCGTGTTATCAAACAAGGATCTGCTTTCCATATATGATTCAGCCATGTGGTCATATTGTTCTTGAAGGTATCTGGCGTTAAAAAAATCGGTCATGGCAAATCGCAAATCTAACCTTTGGGGGTAATTGAAGGGTCTTTCAGGGGCATCTCCAAACTTCCTACGGCGCTGATTCCCGGGCCGCGGTGGCGCCGTCGTCGGGGCTGGCGGTTTCCTCCCGGGCGAACTGCATCTCGTAGAGGCGGCGGTAGAGACCGTCCGCGGCCAGGAGTTCGGTGTGGGTGCCGATTTCCATGATGCAGCCGGCTTCCATGGCGATGATGCGGTCGGCGTTTCTTACGGTGGAGAGGCGGTGGGCGATGACCAGGGTGGTGCGCCCGATGATGAGCCGGTCCAGGGCCTGCTGCACCTCCCGCTCGGATTCGGAGTCCAGGCTGGAGGTGGCTTCGTCCAGGATGAGGATGGGCGGGTCTTTAAGCAAAGCCCGGGCGATGGCCAGGCGCTGGCGCTCGCCGCCCGAGAGGCGCACCCCCTGTTCGCCGATGAGGGTGTCCAGGCCTTGGGGCATTGCCATGACAAAGTCATAGGCGTGGGCGTCCTGGAGGGCATTGACGATTTCGGCCTTCGTGGCGGTGAGGCGGCCGTAGGCGATGTTGTGGCGCACGGTGTCGTTGAACAGGATGGTCTGCTGGGTGACCACGCCGATCTGGCCCCGGAGTGAGGCCAGGGTGACCTGCCGGATATCGTGGCCGTCGATGGTGATGGCGCCGCCGGTGGCGTCGTAGAAGCGGGGCAGGAGATTAAGCAGGGTGGATTTGCCGGCCCCGGAGGGGCCCACCAAGGCCACTACTTCGCCCCGGCGCACGGTGAAGCCGATGTCGTGCAGGACGTTTTCCCGGCCGTCGTAGGCGAAGCTGACCCCGGCATAATCGATCTCTTGGGCCAGGGGAGTAAGGGTTACGGCCCCGGGGGCGTCGGCAATCTCGGGCTCCCGGTCCATGAGGCCGAAGACCCGCGTTGCTGCGGCCAGGCCTTCCTGGACGATGTTCTGCACCGAACTCAGGCTCTTGATGGGCTGGTAGAGCATGAGGAGGGCGGCCAGAAAGGAGAAGAAGGTGCCCGGGGTAGAGACGCCCCGGATGACGGCGTAACCGCCGTACAAAATGATCCCGGCCATCCCCAGGGAGCCTAAAAATTCCATCAGTGGCGGGGACAGCTCCCGGGTGGCGTTCAGTTTCATGCGGATGT
The DNA here is from genome assembly GCA_018897875.1 of Pseudomonadota bacterium. GTDB lineage: Bacteria > Desulfobacterota > Desulfobaccia > Desulfobaccales > 0-14-0-80-60-11 > 0-14-0-80-60-11. The sequence continues at coordinate 14,126 of JAHIKF010000511.1, forward strand.
TAAAATAGTCCCAGTTGGCCCGGAAGAAGCGCTGTTCTTCGTAGTCCTCCCGGGCAAAGGCCTTGACGATGCGCTGGCCGATGAGGGACTCCTGGAGCACGGTGTAAAGATGGGCGTTGGCCACCTGGGTTGCGTGCGACATGCGGCGCATACGTTTGCCCAGGCGGACGATGATGAGGACCGCCAGGGGGAAGACCACCATGGCCATGAGGGCCAGGTGCCACTGTTGGTAAAAGATCACCGCGCTGAGGCCGATGACGGTGAAGGTGTCTTTGAAGAAGCTGGTCACCACCCGGGTTACCGCATCCTGGAGCAGGTTGACGTCGTACGTCAGGCGGCTCATGAGCACCCCGGTGGCCTCGCCGTCGAAGAACGACAAGGGCTGGCGCTGGAGGGAGGCGAAGAGCTGATCCCGGAGGCGGGTGACGGTGGCGTTGCCGATGTAGCTCATCTGAAAGTTGTGGGTGTAGGACAAAAACCCCTTGACCAGGTAGAGGACCGGCACCGACAGGGACAGCAAATAGAGCATGTTTTCCCGTTTGGCGAAAAAGATGTCGTCCAGGACGGGCTTGACCATGTAGGCCAACAGGGCGGTGAGCCCCGAGACCCCCAGCATGGCGGCGATGGCCGCGGCCATGCGCCATTTGTGGGGCTTCAGGTACTTGAACAGGCGGAAGTAAATCCGCAAGTCGGACAGATTTATCATAGGGCGTGTGGGGCTGAAGCTTTCCTTTCCCCATATATACTTCATCGGCGGGCACTTTTCCAATAAAATCCCGGCAATGGGGCCGGGCAGGGCAGCCGGAACCGATGGCACCTCCATAAATCATGCAGTGCTGGTCAGGCGGCAGGCCGTTCCCCGACCAACGGAGAGCTGGCGGCGGGGGCGCCGCGGGCTGTGCCTGAGTGAGCATGCGAAGATTTTAAGGGTTAGTTTGAGGGGTGGAGGATTAGATGTCCAAGACTATTTATCAATACGCTTATTGCCTTAGCTCCGAAAAGGTAACGGTTTGAGCATTAAGACACGCAGTGATCATCCGGTTAAACATTTGGGGTTCCCAGAAGCGTCGATTAAAGCGGTAACAAAATTCCGCCAGATAACGGGGCAGGTGC
>JAHIKF010000512.1 GCA_018897875.1 Pseudomonadota bacterium
GATGAAGCTGGGGCTGGTAAACCTGGCGGGATATGAAAACCACCTGCCTTCGGAGATCTCCGGGGGTATGCAGAAGCGGGCGGGACTGGCCCGGGCCATGGCCCTGGACCCCACGGTCCTGTTCTTCGATGAGCCTTCCGCCGGGCTGGATCCCATCACCGCGGTGGAGTTGGACAACCTGATCAAGAGCATCAATGCCGGGATGGGAACCACTATGGTAATTGTCACCCACGAACTGGAGTCCATTTTCAACATCGCCCACCGGGTGATCATGCTGGACAAATCCGCCCGGGGCATTATTGCCGAAGGCGATCCCCGGGAGTTGAAGGACCACTCCACCGACCCCCGGGTGGTGAACTTTTTTAACCGCCGGCCGCCCGCCGGACCCGCGCCCCGAGGAGCGTAGCATGGCCAGGCAAAAAACCAATCTGATCATCGGGCTCTTTGTGATCCTGGGCGTGGTCATGGGCGTCGCCGCCGTCATCTGGGTGGGCGCCACCAGCTACTTTCAGAAGGGTGTGACCTACGTCAGCTATTTCGACGAGTCGGTGCAGGGCCTCCAGATAAATTCGGCGGTCAAATTCCGCGGCGTTGATGTGGGCATGGTGGAAAGTATCCGGGTGGCCCCCGACAACCGCAACATCGGCGTGGTCATGAAGATCAACATGAAGGATGACCTGCAAAAAAATGCCGTGGCGCAGCTCAAATCCGCCGGGATCACCGGTATCATGTTCGTGGAACTGGACCTGCGTAAACCGGATGAGACGGACCTCGCCCCCAAGATCGACTTCCCGTCGGAGTATCCCATCATTGTGTCCCGGCCCTCCGAGTTGCAGAGGCTCGTGGCCGGGGTGAACGAAATCGTCGAAAAGTTCAATAAGATTGACGCCCAGGGTATCTCCGACCAGTTGCTTGCCACCACCAAGGCCCTGGAAGAGTTGATTAAGGGCAAGCAGATAACCAGCATCCTGGCCCGGGTGGATGCCGCGGCCGGCAACCTGGAGCAGCTCACCGGTCGGGCGGACAAGATCCTGGGCGCGGCCGGTCTGGATAAGACTGTGGCTGAGGCTCGGGAGGCCCTGAGCGGCGCCCGCAATCTGGTCACCACCCTCAACGACCAGGTCCTGGCCATGAAACTCCCGGATACCCTGGGAAAAACCCGGGAACTGACTCGGGAACTGCAGGCCACCAGCCAGAACCTGCGCCAGAGTTCGGAGACCCTGGAGATGTTTCTTCAGAGAGTCTATGACCGCCCCTCGGACCTGTTGTTCGGCAAGCCTCCTAAGAAAAGGTGGAATGAATGAAGGCCATGACTGATCTTCGGTGCACCCTCCTTTCCTCTGAGCGACCCTGCCCGGGTCGGTTGACGATGCGGCCCTGGCTCCTGGCCCTGCTGGCGGCCCTCCTGGTTGTGTGCCTGAGCGGCTGCGGCAAGCCCCCCATGCTGGTAAACCAGTACATCCTGGAATACCCGGCGCCGGTTACGGGCGGCAAGGCCAAGCTCCCAGCGGCCGTTAAGGTGGAGCTGTTTTCCGTGGCCCAGACCTTCAACAGCAATGCCATGGTCTACCAGCCCCGACCCTTCCAGAGCCAGTCCTATAATTACAGCCGCTGGCGCGCCAATCCCGGCTACCTGGTTACCGACTATCTCATCCGGGATTTAAGGGAATCGGGCCTCTTCAAGGCCGTGTTCGGCCCCGACAGCAGCGGTGAGCACCGGTTCAAGCTCGAGGGGGGCGTGGCGGAATTTCAGGAAGTCGATGCCGCCGACGGCTGGAAGGCGTCCCTGGCCCTGACGGTCACCCTCCTGGATACCACTCAGGAGGAGCTGCCCCAGCGGGTGGTCTTCCAGAAAAATTACCGGGTCCTTGAGCCCCTGCCGGAGAAAACGCCCCAGGGATTGGCCCAGGGGATGAGCCGGGCCATGGAGCAGGTCTCGGCCCGGATCATCAATGACACCTATGAGGCCGCCCGCAACCGCACCGCCGGCAAATAGTCCTGGTAACCCTTTGGGGTCATCCATGACATCTCTGGACGCCCACGCCAGGCCGCACGTTTAGGTGCGCCCTATGGACCCGGGGCGCGGCGGATAACTGCCTGATCTTGGACACCACCATCCGGCCCAAACGGGGCCAGAGCCTGGAAAACCTCACCTGGGTCTATGATCATTGCTGGGGCAAAAGCGTCATCGGTTACGAACTGTTGGCCCTGGCCATCTTAACCCCCGGCAACCTCTTTCCCCTGGATTTCGGCTTCCACTTCTCAAAGCACGCACTGGCGGAAGCCAGGCAGGGTCAGCCCCGCCGGCCCCGCGGGTATCGGCCCCGGCACCTTATACCAAGTTCGCTTTCTATTGCAACAAATAGCTGCAATGACAGAGTTCCATAAAACGGGTTGGTATCAGGTTTGCCAAATGCTCTGTAAGGGTATTCATTAGGTCATCCATGTCTGGAAAAAGACGATTCCTGCACACACGCTTTTTTAACCACTGCCATAGCTTTTCAACAGGGTTAACCTCGGGAGAATAAGCCGGCAGAGATTTAAGGATAATATTTTCAGGAACTTTTAAAGACCTCGACTTATGCCAACCGGCTTGATCCCAGATCAGCATGATTTTTTTATCGGGAAAAAAGGCTGACATCTCTGCCAGGTAGAAGTTAGCCCCTAAAGGGGGGGAGGGGGGATTATAAATAACTCCCTGATAATCCCCCTAAATCCC
>JAHIKF010000513.1 GCA_018897875.1 Pseudomonadota bacterium
CGCCCGGATTTTTTTCGGCGTCATCACCCTGCTGGTGCTCTATTTTTCCTATCTCATCATCAAACCGTATCTCCTCAACATTTTCATGGCGCTGGTGCTGTTTTTCACTGCCAAGCCCCTCTACCATGCCCTCACCCGCCTGCTGCGGGGCTACAAGGTCCTGGCCTCGGCCCTCACCTGTTTCATCCTGCTTCTGATTATCCTGATCCCGCTGTTCAGCCTCATGGGCATTATCGCCACCCAGGCCCTGGATTTTTCCAGCCAGGTGACCAAAGGGATTCAAAGCGGCGAACTCTGGAAATGGGTGGCAACCAAGGTGGACGCCGTCAAACTCTACCTGACCCACCTGAACCTGCCGGTGCCCCCGGGCGACATCAATCTGGCGCAGATCATCCAGACCGCGGTGACCAAGGCCAGCGCCTTCGTCTACACCAATGCCATCGGGTTGATCAAAGGTTTTACCGTCTTCTTTTTCGACCTGCTGCTGACTCTGTTCATCGCCTTTTTCATGTTCCTCCAGGGCGACGACTTTATCCTAGCCATCAAGGGACTCTCCCCCCTGGACGCGGTCCACAACGACGAGATCCTCCGGGAGACGGAAACGACCATCAAGGCCACCCTATGGGGCACGGTGATCGTGGCCGTGGCCCAGGGGACCCTGGGCGGGGTGGGGTTTTTGCTCTTCGGGCTGCCCCAGCCGGCTTTTTGGGGCACAGTGATGATCCCGGCCGCGGTGATCCCGGTGGTGGGCAGCACCATCGTCTGGGGGCCCGCGGCGGTTTATCTCCTGTTCACCGGGCACATCGGCGCCGGGGTAGGACTGATCATCTGGGGCGGGGTGGTGGTGAGCATCATCGACAACATCTTAAAGCCCATATTGATGAAAGGCAGCAGCGAAACCCCCTCAATCTTCATCCTGTTCAGCATCCTGGGCGGCCTGACCTATTTCGGCATGATCGGCTTTATCCTGGGGCCCCTGATCCTGTCCTTTCTCCTGTCGCTGCTGCGCATCTACCAGAAAACCATTCTGGCGCCGGCCGCGGACGCGGGAGAAATCAAAAGACCCACCCCCTCGGGGGATGGGTCTTGAGATTAATCGTCCGATAATTCTGGGCCGCAGCGCCGTTCCGGGACGGGGAGGAAACCCTGCCCGCCGCAGTTGCCTGCCTAAGGCTAACCCGGCAGCGCCAGTTCCCGCTTGACTTCCGAGAGATCCATTTCCCCCAGGGAGAGGGGGGTCCTGGATTCCAGTTGCTCGATTTCCTGTTGCACCAGTTCCTTCTCCAAGTGCCGGTCTTCATGGATGAACTGGCAGTATTCTTCGAACAGCTCCTTTTTCAGGTCAGGGGAGAAGAGTTGTTCCTTCTTAAACTTCTCTTCCAGGCTAAGAATGTTGTCCAGGAGGTAGAAATATATGGAGCGGGCCTCGGCCAGCCGGCCGCTCTGGGCCAACCGGTCGGCCCGGGCCTGGGCGCGCCGCAGCTTGACTTCAGCCTCGGCCAGGGAGGCGGCCTCATCCGCGACTTCCTCCATCACCCGGTCAATGGACTCCAGGATATCGTCCAGTCCCTGATCTTCTTCTTTCAGGATACCCCGGGCCGCATCCACCCGATCCGCCACGTCCAGGATAATATCCACCAGTTCTCTCTTGGAGTACTTCTTCAGCCGCTCTTTCAGTTCCATCTGGTTGAGAAATTTTCCCGGTTCCTGGTTCCAGGCCCGCAGCAACGCCAGCACATGGGTGCAGAGAGCCTCGCCTTCTTCCTGGGGGCAGGCGCACACGTAGGTGAGCTGGTCGTCCTTAATCCTGACCTCTACCCGAAAAGGTTGTTCATCCAATACCAAGCCCCGGAGACGATCAGGCAAGCGGTAGCCATGCTTAACCTGATGATTCTCAACCAGCAACCGGGCCTTGTCGTTGTCCTCCGGCGTCCCGATCTGGTCCAGCGTCTGGGCGTCTAATTCTTCGAAGCGCATGTCAGTGCACAATTCCTTAATTTTTTTATTAAAATTTAACATATTGGCAGCACAAGGCAACCGTTAAATGACCAATTTGGCAAGGAATTAGAAAATTTTTCCCTGGGCGGGATAATATGCTTGGCTCTGGCGGAAAAGGTGGTTGAGGCGGGATTCCAGTTCCAGGCGTTTAAGCTCCAGGGCCGGGCCTCGATCCTCCGGCCACACCCGGAGAGGGTCTCCCACCAGCAGGGCTATACGGCCCAAAGGCAGCGGCAGTTCAAACCGGTCCCAGGAGTCAAAGGTCAGCTTGCGGCGGGCGGCCACGGCCACAGGGAGGATGGCGGCCTGGGTCTCCCGGGCCAGGTAGAGGGGACCTTTCTGGGCCACCCGGGCCGGGCCCCGGGAACCGTCGGCAATCATGCCGCAGCTGTAACCCCGGCGGCACCAGTCGGCCATCCGGCGCAGGGTCTGGACCCCGCCTTTGCGCCGGGACCCCAAGAGCACGGGGAATCCCAGACCTCGGGCCACCTGGGCGATGAACTCCCCGTCCCGGCTGGGGCTGGCCATCAGCACCATGGGGAGCTGCGAGCCTCGAAACTGCCGGACCGTGAACAGGGGGCTGAGCAAGTGGCAGTGCCAGGTGGTATAGATGACCGGCGGCCCCGAGGCCATGAGCTTCTTCACCTCCGGCGCCGCCACCAGCTCACAGGGGCAGGTCAGCAGGTAAGCCTGGACCAGACGTCGCACCAGGCCCGGGGCATGGCGGCGCCACAGGGGATGGTCCCAGCGAAGCTTCATTGCCGTGGACGCTTGGGGCAGGATTTCATAAGTACGCTTACGTCATATATCGCCCCCCTCGCCCCAACCCTCTCCCCCCGAAGCGGGGGGAGAGGGGGTAGGTTAGGTCGGCGGGTTTTTTTATGATGGCAACGCATCAAATCGGTCCCATCTTTTCCCCTCTCCCCCAGGGGGAGAGGGTCAGGGTGAGGGGGAAGTGGTCTTTACGGCAACAGTCATGGTGCGCAGTGCGCACCCTACATGTTGAGGCCTATTTCTTCGACTCCAGGCGTTCCAGGACCTTGGGGGTGTAGAGGTCGTGCTCCAGCAACTCGGGTGACACCGGCCGCATCATATTGAGCTTCATGATCAGAAAGTTGAGGCGGCGCATCTGCTTGAGCTTCTCGGCCTCATCCGGCATGGCGGCCACCAGGTCTTGCAGCTGTACC
>JAHIKF010000053.1 GCA_018897875.1 Pseudomonadota bacterium
CAGCAGCAAGAGGCATATTTTCTCCTGGCCAGCCTGCACGTGGGCCTGAACCAGTTGGAGGAGGCCACCCGGGAATACGAACGCATCATCACCTTAGACCCGGAAAACCGGGAAGCCCGCCTCTTCCTGGCCACCCTCTACGCCCAACAGCGGCGGTATCCCAAAGCCATTCGCACCGTCCAGGAACTCCTGCGCCTGGACCCTCACTTGGTCGTGGGTTATTACTACCTCGGGCGCATTTACCTGGAAACCGGCCGCCTGTCGGATGCGAAAAAAGAATTTCAGCGGGTCCTCACCATGGATCCCAAGTTCGTCCCGGCCATGTTCGACCTGGGGGTCACCCTGGAACGGGAACACCATTACAGCCGGGCCCTGTCCATGTATAACCGGATTCTGCGCGCCCACCCCCGCAACAGCAAGGTCTGGATCAGCATCGGTCGCCTCTACCTGATTATGAACCGGTACGGCGATGCCCAGAAGGCCTTCCGCAAGGTCAAGGACCTGGAACGGAATGATCCCGCCGCTGACTTCAACATCGCCCTGGTCTGCCTGGAGCAAAAGCTGCCGGACGATGCTATCCGCCTCTTCCGCCCCCTCCTGAGCCTGCCCCGCTACCAGGAACGGGCTCGCTACTTTATCGCCATGGCCCTGGAGGAAAAAGGCGATATGAAGGCGGCCGCCCTCGAGTATCAACTGGTAGGCCGGGAATCCGAAAATTTCATCCAGGCGCGCCTCAGGATGGCCTATCTCACCTTTCAAATGGGTAACAAAGAGCGGGCCCGGCAGATCCTTAACGACCTCCTGACCCTGGCTCCCAAACAGGAAGAGATCTACCTTACCAACTCCTATTTTTATGAAGAAGACAACCAGTGGGACCTGGCCATCCAGGCCCTTAAGGCCGGGCTGGGGAAGGTGGAGCGGCCGCAGGAAATCCATTTCCGCCTGGCAGTGCTTTATGAGAAACAGAACAATCGCCCCGAAAGCATCCAGCAAATTAAGAAAGTGCTGGAACTGGACCCGAATAATGCTGATGCCCAAAATTTTCTCGGCTACTCCTACGCCGAAGCAGGAGTAAACCTGGATGAGGCTGAAAAGCTGGTTCGGGAGGCCCAGCGGACCAAACCCGACAGCGGCCACATCATTGATAGCCTGGGGTGGGTCTATTATAAGAAAGGCCAGTACGACAAGGCGGTGGCCGAGTTGGAGCGGGCTCACCGCATCATGCCCCAGGACGGCACCGTGGCCGAGCATTTGGGGGATGCCTATTTCCAGAATAAGCGCTACCGGGACGCCCTGCGCATCTACCGCCGGGCCCTGGTGCTGGAAAATGCCAACATCCCGGCCCTGCGGAAGAAAATCAATCAGGTGGAAAGCATCTTGAAAGGGCCGACCCGATGAAACGCAGCACCTTTGCATGGCTGCTGCTGGCGGCGCTCCTCTGGCCGGCAGGCTGCCGGACCCTGCCGCCGGCCCCGCCACCTGCGGCGGTCATATCTTCGGAAGAGCTGCTGGCCCTTCTTCAGGCCCGGCAAGAGCAGGTCCAATCCTTCCAGGCCAAAGGCCGCATCACCTTCCTGTCCCCGCAGCAGAATTATTCCGGCACGGCCTTGCTCACGGGCCGACTGCCTGCCAGTCTCAAGGTGGATGTCCTGGATTTCCTGGGCCGCACCATCCTGAGCTTCGCCACCGACGGCACCGAGGTTAACGTGCTGTCTCCCGGAGAAAACAAGTTGTTTCAGGGGCCCGCCACGCCCGGGAATCTGGCCGCCTTCATTCCCCCCACCGTCAGCCTGCCCCAGACCCTGCGCCTGCTGGTGGGGGCCCTGCCTTTGAGCCCGGGACCACCCCAGAATTTCGACTATGAAGCCGCCACGGGCCGTTACCGCCTGGAGTGGCGCCAGGGCGGCGCCCTGACCGAACGCCTCTGGGTCTCGGCCCAGGGTCTTTACCCCGTACAGGAAGAGTGGTACGGCGGCGCCCCGGAACCGCGCTTTACCGCGGAACTGGCCAACTTCGGCGCCCTGGCGCCAGACCTGCCCGAAAAAATCACCCTGAAGACGTCGGCCCCCAAGAAGGAAATGCGCCTGGTGTATCGCGAGCTTAAGCTCAATCCGCCCCTGACCCCGGCCGACTTGACCCTGGCGTCCCCGGCCGGCGTGGTCCAGGTCCCCCTGGGAAGATAGCTATTAGCTATCAGCCAACAATTAGGCAGGGCCGTAGGGCGGGAAAGCGAAGCGCATCCCGCCTTTAGCGTTGAGGCTGCCAGGCTGGGGTGGGGGCGAAATTGCTGGGCATTGCTTCAACCTATAAGGGATAAGGGTGAGGGGGGGTGGAACAACCGCATGCAATTTCCTAACCGGACAGTGCTGCCCTACGGATGGACTTTCACGGTAAAATCCTTAAAGAAATGGGCCGAACATGATATTCTCGGCTTACGGTCCGAAGCCGGAGGCCGCCGGGGTGCAGTCCTGCTCCGAAAAGTTCAAAGTTCAAGGTTAAAAATCAAGAGCAAGGGCAGGCATGAACTTTTCATGATTTACGGGTGGGCCAAAGGCCCATGAATGACTGCGCCGCCAGCTTGGACCCTTCAGGTTCCCGTCTGGCGATAGAACCGGGCCGCGGCGAAGAACCCTTCAAAACCACGCCGCTACGGCCACCGCGGCCGAGTCCGGCCTTGGAGACGATTGACAAGGCGAACTGTCAACCTTATGTTGAAGGGGACAAGAATCCTGGTTATGGTGCCTTCGGCAGTAACCGGAACATGACGGCGCGGGAACCGGCTAAACCATCATGGCCGTTTTGGGCCACCCCCAATCACGAAACTCCTTGTAGGTGCGGTGCGCTCACCGCCCCTAGGGGTGGACTTTCACGGCTAAAAGGGAGATATTGAACATGAAAACGCAGGAATATATGCTCAAGGCGTTGAAGGCCGCGGTGCAGATGGAGGTCGAAGGCCGCCAGTTTTATCTGGAGGCGGCCAAGAAAGCCAAAAGCGACGGGGTCCGGGAGATCATGGAGTACCTGGCGGAGTCGGAAAAATACCATATCGAAAAATTCAACGAGGTCTACCGCAGCCTGGAGAAGGACCCAAGCTGGACCGAGCCCATCGCGGCCTTCAAACCGCCCCAGCACGAGCCTTATGTCTGCGTCATGGCCATGACCAAAGATGAGCAGGGCACCGGCGGTGACGATGATCTTCAGGCCCTGAAGACCGGCATCAAGATGGAGGAGTGCTCCATCGACTACTACACCAAGCTGGCCAAGGAAACCCCCAACCCCCTGGCCCGGCGCTTTTTCATGAGCGTGGCCCACGAAGAGCGGGGCCATTACCTGACCCTGATGGACATGCACAACTACCTGACCATGCCGGAAGACTGGTTCTACGTCACCCAGATGAGCAACGTGGATGGGGCGTAAAAAAGGGGGGAAAAGGCGAAGAGGCGAAGAGGGGAAAAGGGAAAGGCGGGAACATTGATCGGTTTTTAACCCTTTTCGCCTTTTTCCCTTTTGACCTTTTCCCCCAGGCGGTATTAGCTGCCGAGAAGTTACATCGACCTGGAGAGTTGAGGAGAAAGAAGGGACAATGGAGTTAACCGTCATCGGGTCCGGCACCGGGGTGCCCTCCCTGCGCCGGGGGTCGCCTTCTCTGGCGCTCAAGGCCGCTGGCCGGCTCCTGGTCCTGGACCTGGGCGCCGGCAGCCTGCGGTCCCTGCTGCGTTACGGTCTCGATTTTTCCGCCATCGACGTTCTGGCCCTGACCCACCTCCATCCCGACCACGTGGGGGACCTCATCCCCTTTTTGTTTGCCACCCGCTATTCCCTGGGCTACACCCGCCGGGAACCCTTCCGCGTTTTGGCCGCCCGGGGTTTTGCCCGGTTTCACCAACAACTCATGGAAGCCTTTTCGGGGTGGGTGGAGCCGCCTCCGGGCCTTATGGACCTCAGGGAACTGGCCCCGGACGGCCCGGATGAGGTGCGTGAAGAGGGCCTGGTGATTAAGAGCGCCCCCACCAATCACACCGCCGGGAGCCTGGCCTACCGGGTGGAGGCTGAAGGCCGGTCCCTGGTCTATTCCGGGGATACGGATTTAAGCGACTCCCTGGTGGATCTGGCCCGGGGGGCTGACCTCCTGGTGCTGGAGGCCGCCAATCCCTTCAAGGTTCCGGGGCATCTCACCCCCGCCGAAGCCGGGCGTCTGGCGGACCAAGCCGGGGTGGCGCGGCTGCTGCTGACCCACTTCTACCCGCCCTGCGATGCGGTGGACGTGGTGGCCCTGGCGGCCCAGGAGTTTTCCGGAGAAATCCTGCGGGCCGAAGACGGCCTGAGCCTCACCGTGTAAGGTTGAGATATCTGAGAGAAAAATCGGAGGTTTGCCATGGCGTTGCGTCGGTTGTCCCATCTGCGGGCAGTAATTCTATGTATGGTGATCTGCATGAGCCTGGTGTCGTGCGCCGGCTCAAAAATTTCCCAGGAAAACTTTGAAAAAATTCAAACCGGCATGTCCCTGGCACAGGTGACGGCCATTCTGGGTGCACCCACGGAATCTTCCAGTGTGGATGTGGCCGTGTTTTCCGGCACCGTGTCCAAGTGGAAAGCCGGAGACGTCACTATCACCATTCAGTTCGTCAACGGCAAGGTAGTAGCCAAGCAGCTCTCCAAGGGTGACACGTAAATCCTGGGGAAAATCTGGGGCGACCTGCCCCTTTACCCCGAGTTTTTCGGAAAGGGCTGATGTCGTATAGAACCTTTTTCAGACTGTGCGGGGCGCTGGCGCTGGTTTGCCTCGGTCTCACGGCGGTTGAGGCCAAGATCGTGACCCAGGTGGTTACGTACCGGCAAGACCGCACCGTGATGCGGGGCTTCCTGGCCTACGATGACGGCCTCAAGGCCAAACGCCCCGGGGTACTGGTGGTCCACGAGTGGTGGGGCCTTAACGGTTTCGCCCGGGAACGGGCCGTAAAACTCGCGGGTTTGGGGTACGTGGCCCTGGCCGCGGATATGTACGGCGACGGCGCCACTACCCGCGACCGGGAGGAAGCCGGCAAGCTGGCCGGGGCCCTCCGGGGCAACCCGGACCTGCTCCGGGCCCGGGCCCAGGCGGCCTTCAAGGTCCTGGCGACGGATCCCCGGGTGGACCCCAAACGCCTGGCGGCCATCGGCTTCTGCTTCGGAGGCACCACGGTCTTGGAACTGGCCTACTCCGGGGCGGACCTGGCCGGGGTGGTGAGCTTCCATGGCGGTCTGCCCCGGCCCCAGCCCGGGGATCTTAAGCGCTTCAAGGCCAAAATCCTGGTGCTGCACGGGGCCGATGACCCCCATGTCCCGGCCGCCGACATCACCGCCTTTGAGCAGGCCATGCGCCAGGCCGGGGCGGACTGGCAGATGGTTTTCTTCGGTGGGGCGGTGCACAGTTTTACCAACCCGGCCGCAGGACACAACCCGGCCGCCGGGGCAGCCTACGACGCTCGGGCGGCCAGGCGGTCCTGGCGATGTATGCAGGAATTCTTCCGGGAAATCTGGCGAGTCAAAGGCCAGGACTGAAACCGGGGCCGGGAAGGGGGCCGGAGGCAGATCAAGGGATCAATCCCGCCGCCGCATAACTGCCCCAACCGGCCCTTTAGGCCCGGGGACCCTCCGGCGGCCGCTCCGCGGTGAGCCTCATAGACAACGGTCCACCCCACCTTACCGGCCCGGTGCCTTCGTCTCAGTCTGCGGGGAAGAGCCTGGCGTGGTATTCCTCCTAAGGTCTTATAATCTGGTATCAACCGGGATGATTATCTAATGGAGAAGATGACTCCGAGTCGGTCTTCCACTCCGAACGATTGAGAGCCACACAAAGAAACCCTTTCCGCGGCGAAAAGATCAGGGCCCATTGATATGAAAACATGGTTTTCTGTGGTATAGGGCAACCCGATCCGAAGGTGGGCCCCTTATACCAATTTGACATCAAACGTAGAGTAATGGTATATTGGGCAGGGGCTAAAAAAGATGCGCAAACCTGCCCAGATCGAATCTTGGCTGACGCCGGAAGAATTGTTGTCTTGGCTG
>JAHIKF010000514.1 GCA_018897875.1 Pseudomonadota bacterium
GCCGGGGTTCGGAGAGAATGGCTTCGGCCCCGGCCTCCATCTCAAGCGCGAGGAGGACATGTACCTCCGGATGGTGGCCAACATTGCCTTTGGCGACAAACCGGACGGCTCGGAAAAAGTCCCGGCCGCCAGTACCGAGGAGATGAAAATATTTGAAAAGGCCCGCCGGCACCTACCGTCCACGGTTTATGACGCCAAGCGCTGGCAGGCGGTGGTCGGCCCGGAGTTGTGGCCGCACGTGGTCTATGTCTTGAACCGCGGCGGGCGCTTCCAGGGTTATGCCCAGGCCTACAAGGGCGACCAGCTGGCCAACAAGTACGGCAAGATGTTGGGTATCTACTTCGACAACCTCGTCTCGGCCAAAAATTCTATGACCGGCGAACCCTATCTGGGGCATGCCGATTTTATCGAGGGCCCGCGCGACGTTTTGGGCCGCAAAATCGATGACGAAGCGCAGGGTTATGACCTGACCCTCATTACCTATAAGACTATTTCCCAGTGCAAGAGCCGGACCGTGGGCAACTATTGGCTCCAGGCGGTGTACCCGGAGAATTCTTTCGAGATCTCCGTGGCGGATGCCCGGCGCCTGGGGGTGAACGACGGCGACCGGGTCAAGGCGGTTTCAGCTTCGAACCAGGAAGGCGTTTGGGACCTGGGCCTCGCCGGCAAAAAGCCCATGATCGGCAGGGTCCGCATTCTGGAAGGTCTGCGCCCCGGCGTGGTGGCATTCTCCCTGGGGCACGGCCATTGGGCCCAGGGGGCCCGCCCGGTGGTGATTGACGGCGCCACCGTCATGGCCGACCCCCGCCGGGCCACCGGAGTCCACGCCAATGCCGCCATGCGGGTCGATCCGGTGCTGAAAAATACCGGATTGGTAGACCCGGTGGGGGGCAGCGCGGTGTTTTACCAAACTCAGGTTAAGCTGGTCAAGGCGTAGGCCTGGCCAATCGGGAGAGCCCTGGGATGCAATCGTTCGACGAACTATTGGATGCTTCGGTAGCGGCCCACGGCCACCTCTGCCCGGGACAGATAGTGGGGGTGCGCCTGGCCATGCTGGGGTGCCGCCTCATCGGCTTTGAGGTCCCCTGTCCCTACCACCAGCTCAAGAAGCTTATCGTCTTTATAGAAATGGACCGCTGCACCGGCGACGCGGTGGCGCACGTCACCGGAGTCAAGTTGGGGCGGCGGTCCCTGAAATTCGTGGATTACGGCATTATGGCCGCCACCTTCATCAACCTGGAAACCGGCCGGGCCTTCCGGGTCATCTCCACCGAAGAGGCCCGGGACCTGGCGCCTTTATATGCGCCGCAGGAACCTGACCAACGCAGCCAGCAACTGGCCGCCTACCGGGTCATGCCCGACAGCGTCCTGTTCCGGGTCCAGGAGGTGGAAGTGGAGCTGAGCCCGTATGATCTGCCGGGGCCGACGCGGCGCAAAGTCGCCTGCGCCCGTTGCGGCCAGGTGGTCCGGGATCACCGGGAGGTCATCCAAGACGGCCTGGCGCTGTGCCGCCCCTGCGCCGGCGGGGCCTATTTCAAGGCCGCCCGAGAGATTGTCTGGGATGCCATGAACTGGTTGCCCCAGTCCCAAGACTTGACGATGGACTCCTTGGAAAACGACGCGCACCTTAAGGACCGCCCCCCAAGGCTGAGTTTGGCGTGAGCAAGTACCGGGGCGAGTTTCGAGGTAGGTAACATGATTAAAACCATAAGCCTGGAAGAGGCGGTGGGCACGCAACTGGCTCACGATATCACCGAGATCCGGCCGGGGGAGTTCAAAGGGCCCGCCTTCCGCAAGGGCCACACCGTCTGTGATGAAGATCTCTGCCGCCTCCAGCGTCTGGGAAAAAATCACCTGTATCTTATTGACCTGGAAGCGGATGAAATTCACGAAAATGAGGCCGCGGCGCTGCTGGCCGGGGCCCTGGCCGGTGCGGGCATTGCCTGGGAGAACAACCCCAGGGAAGGGAAAATCAACCTGTGTGCGGCTTGGGACGGCCTGCTCCAGGTCGACGTTCAGGCTTTGTCCGCCTTTAATTTGGTGGATGAGGTCATGTGCGCCACCCTCCACAACCACACCCTGGTTAAGCAAGGCGAACTGGTGGGCGGCACCAGGGCCTTGCCTCTGGTTATGAAGCGCGTTGCTATCCAGCGGGCCGCGGCCATCGCCTCACAAAATGGCGGGGTGGTCTCGGTTAAGCCCTTACAAAAAACCAGGGCCGGCCTGGTGATTACCGGCAACGAAGTCTATCACGGCCTCATCCAGGACCGGTTCGCCCCCACCTTAACCGGGAAAATCGAAGCCCTGGGATCGGAGGTGGCGGCCCTGGAGTTTGCCCCGGATGACGCCGAAGCCATTGCCCGCGCCATCCGCGCCCACCTGCAACGGGGCTGCAACCTGCTGCTCCTCTCCGGCGGCATGAGCGTCGACCCGGACGACGTCACCCGCCATGGCATCCGTCTGGCCGGGGCCACGGAGATGCACTACGGCGCCGCCGTGCTTCCCGGCGCCATGTTCCTGGTGGCTTATCTGGGAAAGGTGCCCCTGTTGGGGGTGCCGGCCTGCGCCCTGCATCATCGCAGTACCGCACTGGACCTGGTGCTGCCCCGGATTCTGGCGGGCGAGCATATCGGCAAGTCCGAGCTGGCCTTTCTGGGCCACGGCGGCCTCTGCCGGGATTGCCCGGAATGCCTTTATCCAAACTGCTCTTTCGGCAAAGGCTAAATAGCCATGGACGAAATCGCCCCCCGGAAAATCAATTATCTGCGGCTGTCGGTCACGGACCGTTGTAACCTGCGCTGCGTCTATTGCACCTACTGGCAGGATTGGCAGAAGCTGCCCGCCACAGAGATTATGCGCTATGAGGAGTTGCTGCGACTGGCCGCCATTGCGGCGCAAAACGGCATTTCCAAGGTCCGGGTGACGGGGGGCGAACCCCTGGTGCGCCGGGGGGTGGTGGATTTTCTCCGGCAGCTGCACCAAGTCCCCGGCGTCACCAAAGTCTGCCTGACCACCAACGGGGTGCTGCTCCGGGAACTGGCGCCGGATCTTTATGACACGGGTCTGCGCCATCTCAACATCAGCCTGGACACCCTGCGTCGGGAGCGCTACCGGCAGATCACCGGCCGGGATAATTTGGCGGCAGTTCTGGGTGGCCTGGAGCGGGCTGCTTCCCTGGGCTTTCACCCCATCAAGATTAACTGCGTGGTGCTGAAGGGCATCAATGATGACGAAGTGTTGGACCTGGCCAGGCTCGCCCAAGACCGTCCCTTTCAGGTGCGCTTCATCGAATTGATGCCCACCGTCTCCCAGGAATGGTGGCGGCGCCATTTTTGGCCCATTAATGAAGTGCACCGGCGTTTAACCAGGCTGGGGCCTTTGATTCCTGCCGGCCAGGAGCCCGCGGCCGGCCCGGCCATCAATTTCCATGCCCCGGAGTTTAAAGGCGAAATCGGTTTAATCAGCACCAGGGACGGGCATCATTGCCCCAACTGCAACCGTCTGCGACTTACGGCTGACGGCAAACTGAGACCCTGTCTCCTGTCTCAGGCCGAGTTCGACCTCAAGGGGCTTCTACGTCTTGGCCTGGGAGATGATGTATTGGCTTACCTCTTTCAGGAGGCCATGGAACTGAAATTTAACCGAGCCAGAGTTTCCCCGGAGTTATCCCTTCTTCCCAGCTGGCCTATGGTGAGCGTCGGCGGCTGACCGGGCAGGAAGTCGGCATCGGCGCTCATCATATCTTTTAAAGACGCTACGCAGAAACATAGACAGCTTGCCACTGTCAAAACCTCGCGATTAATAACAATATATATTTAAAAACCGAAAACCTTACATCTCCACCACCTTCCGGCAGGCGGTGAAATATATTCCCAGGCGGATGGCCTCCGGCGGTTCAATTCCCTTGGCTTTGGCTGCCATCTGCCGGTAGGCCAGGAGTTGGGGGCGGTATTTTGCGGTCTCTTGGGCGATAAAGGCTTCCCAGTCTTCCCCGGCGGCGGGGCGGGAGGTCTTGTAATCCAGGAGCCACCAGTTGGTGCCGTCGAAGGACAAATGGTCGATGACCCCCCGGCGGATGGCGCCCGGGTGGGGTTGGTCTTCCAGGAGCCACTCGCTGGCCGCCCAGGGCATATCCGGGGCCAGGAGGGCGGTAAGGAAGGGGTCGGCCTGGCAGGCCGCGAGTTCGGCCTGAATTTCCGCCGCCAGGGAAGCGGCCGCCGGCGCGGTGAGGCCTTCCTGCCGGAGGGCGGCGGCCAGGGAGACCGTATCCGGTTGCGGGTTACCCCGGGCCAGGGTTTGCAGGGCCCGGTGCATGATCACTCCCCGGAGCCGGGCCGCGTCGCCGTCGGCCGCGGCTTCGGTTTCCGGCCGGGTGGCTGTTTCGTCCGGGGGAGGCGAAAGGCTGGAGGGAAAACTTACCTGAAAAGGCGCGGCTTCCGGGGAAAAATCCCAGGCCGCGGGCAAGGCCGGGGGACTGGCAGTCTCGCCGGTTAGGGGCGGCACTGCGGTTAACAGTTCCACGTCCATTTCGGGCGCCGGCCAGCTTACGGCAGACCCCGCCGGCGGCAGGTCGAGCCGGTAGTGCTCTTTAAGCCACGCCAGGGGACTGTCGCCGGAGCTCTGCCAATTGCCCTGCTTATCCAGCCGGGCGAGGCCGGACATGACCAGGAGCTGCCGGGCCCGGGTCACCGCCACATAGAAGACCCGCCGGGCCTCGTCCACCACCCGCTGATTTTTCAAGTCCCGCAAGAGCAGGTAGAGGGAACTTTGCTTTTCCTGGATATAGGGCCGGGCCAGGGCCAGGCCGTGGAGGTCGCAGCCGGGGATCTCCTCCAGGAGGAATGGGGGGGTCTTGTCTTCACTCCTCAGGGGTTGCCAGTCCAGAAAGGGGAGAAACACCTGGTGAAACTCCAGCCCTTTG
Source organism: Pseudomonadota bacterium (assembly GCA_018897875.1). Classification (GTDB taxonomy): domain Bacteria; phylum Desulfobacterota; class Desulfobaccia; order Desulfobaccales; family 0-14-0-80-60-11; genus 0-14-0-80-60-11. Next base: position 4,922 of record JAHIKF010000514.1, read on the forward strand.
GCCCCGTGGACCGTCAAGATTTCCACCGAAGAGGCCTGGGCCTGGGGGTCCGGCGGCTGAAAAGCCGCCTGGAGGTTAAAGTCGGCCTTGACGAAGGTGGCTTCGGGGAGCCCGTCTGTTGCCGCGGCCAGGAGGTCCAGGTAGGTCCGGGCGTTGGCCACTCCCCGGGGGCCTTCCCAGGCGGCGATCCCGGCCCAGGCCCCAGTGGCCTCAAGGAAGCCGGTCAGGATGTCGGATAGAGGCCGACGCCCCACCTGGTCCCGGGCGAGCTGAAGAGACTCGGCCAGCCCCGGCAAGGCGGCGGTCCAGTCATCCGGTTCGGGTTGGGCCGTAAAACGGCGCAATTTCTCGGGCCACAGATCCCCCGGCATTTGGGCCACCCGGGCCAGGGTAGCCAGGGGTTGGGGGCCCCAGGGACCCCGGAGCGCCGCGGCCCAGGCCACCTCGTCCTGGGGCCGGGTCAGGGCTCGGGCCAGATTGTGCAGATGGGCCACGGTGCGGCTTTCGGCCAGCTTCAGGCCCTCCCGGACCCGGACCGTTAGCCCGGCATCATTTAAGGCTTGGAGATATCGGGGCAGATGGGTGCGGGTGAAGAGCAGGATGCCGATGGTCTCGTCTTTTCCCAGGGTGGCCCGGGCCTGGGCCACCTGCCGGGCGAGCCAGCGGGCCTCGAGTTCCCGGGCCGCCAAGTCGCTCTCCCCGGCAAACAGCGTGAGAGACGGGGCGGGTCCCTCCGGCGCCCCGGGGCGGGGCTCGGCCCGATGGAACCGGGCCCCGGCGGCGCCGCCTTTCATGACGGTGGCCCCGAAGACCTCGTTGGACCAGGTAATCAAGGTCCGGGTGGCCCGGAAGTTGGTGGTAAGAGAGAGGGGCGTCAGCGGCAGGGGTTCGGAGCCGCCGCAGGGCAGGCCGTTCCGGGAGGCTATGAACAGGCGCGGCTTGGCCTGACGCCAGCCATAGATGGACTGCTTGGGGTCGCCCACCACCATCAGGGTGCGTCCTTCACCCGCCTGCCAGCCGGCCATTAAGCGGCAGAGCAGCTGCATCTGGTTCAGACTGGTGTCCTGGAATTCGTCCACCAGGAGGTGCTTGAGGCGGTAATCCAGGCGGAGCATGACCTCGGTGGGATCGTCCTCGAAGAGGAGATTCAGGGTTGCGGCCTCAAGATCGATGAAATCCAGGGCCCCCTTGCGGGCGCAGAGCTGTTCATACACGCTCAGGGCTTCTCCCACCAGGATGACCAAGTCCTGGAGCGCCGCGGCTTCTTCGGCAGACGCCCCGGTAGGGGTCAGGTTTCGGCACTGCTTCAGAGTCCTGACCACCGTGCCGGGCAGGTCCTGGATCAGGGGAGACCATTTTTTTTGGTCAAAGCCCTCGGGGAACCCGTCTTTGGGGGAGAGTCGTTTGCGCGGCTCCCCTTGGCTGGCGGTAAGCAGCGCCTGAGAGATGGCTTGCCAGGCCGATAAATCCGCCGGGGCCGATCCGGGCAGCTCAGGGAGGATAAGGTTGCCATGGGACGACCCCTGCAGTTCCCGCCAAAACCCTGGCCAGACCTTTCCCAAGGCGCAGCCTGCCAGGGAGGCCCGCAGCTCTTCCAGGGACGGCTGCAGCACCATTTGGAACCGTTCCTCCAGGAGCTGCCGGTAGGCGGCCGCATCCCGGCTGACCCGGGCCAGATCCAGGAAATCTCCCAGGCTGTCCCGCCGGGACAGCAGCCCGGACAGCTCTTGAGCCAGGCGCCCCCAGTCGTTGTTGAGGCGCACCAGTCGACGGATGAGGGCCTGGCGCACCGGGTCGCGGGGGCTCCGGCTGTTCAGGCGGCGGCGCATCTCATCCAGGGCCTCGACTTTGAGCCAGCGGGCCTCGTCTTCTTCCAGCAGCGTGAACGAAAGCGGCACCCCGGCCTCCTGGGGCGCCAGCTTCAGGAGTTGGGCCCCGAAGCCGTGAAAGGTCATAATGGGAAGACGCTCCGGGGTCAGCTTGAGTTGGGCTTCATCGCCGTGACGCTGGAAGACCGCGGCCGCCAGTTCCCGGAGCCTCAACTCCAGGGGGGAGGCATCAGGCCCTGGGGCGTGGCGTTCCCAGAGGAGGGCCATGACCCGGGCGCGCAGTTCGCCCGCGGCCTTGCGGGTAAAGGTCAGGGCCAGCATCGCCTCGGGGGTGTCCACCCGGGCCAGGAGGGTGAGGAACCGGGCCAGCAGCACAGAGGTCTTGCCGGAGCCTGCCGGGGCCTCCAGGTGAAAGCCTTCTAAAGGGCCTAGGGCCTGATCCCGGATGGCTTGATCGGCTGGCGGGGTTGATTTATGAGTCATAGCAGTTCCGTAGGGGCGACCCGGCGGGTCGCCCCTAAACCTCTTCCTCTTCTGCGGCCGGAGCTGGGGCAAAGCCGCAGACCAAGGCGTAAGGGCAATACTGGCAGGCCCCCAATTTTTTGCCCTCCGGGGCCGGATAGGGGTCGGGACGGAAATTTCCCGCGGTTAGGCGGCGGCCCAGGGCCGTGACCTTGGCCGCAAAGGCCGCGGCGGCCTCCTGCCATATCGAATGCGGGACGCCAAAATCCTCGTGTTTCAGGTGATGGGACCGGGGCGACTTGAGGCCGATGAACCCGGCGCGCAGGTTGGCCACAGGCTGGTGGACCGGCACCCGACCTTGCTGGACGGCCAGGAGGTAGCAGGGCAGCTGGGATTCCTCCAAATCATCCAACACCTTGCCCTTTTTAGGAATTTCCCCGCTCTTATAATCCCAGACCACCAGGTCGGATTGCTCCGGGTGATAGTCCAGGCGGTCGATGCGGCCGCGCAGGGTAAAGGGCCAGTTTTGGCCCTGGAGATCATTGAAGGCCACCTCGGCGCCCTGCCAGCGCCAGCCGGCCTCATAACGCTGCCGTTCCAGGCTGAGCCACTCCCACAGCAGGCCGGGGTCTCCCAGCCAGCGGTCCGCCTCGGCCTGCCAGTGGAGGTCGCCGCTTGAGGGGGCCAACACCTGGCGGACGGCCTCCTGGAGCAGCTCCCGGGCGCGCTCCTGGTCCCAGGCCTGATCCGTAGCGAGAATCTCCTTAAAGGCCGTAGTGAAGCGGGCCAGGACTTCGTGCAGCAGTTGGCCCCGCTCCCGGGGGTCCAGACCGGGCTCGATCTCGGGCAGTTCCCTGATTTTCAGCAAGTTTTCCAGCAGGAAGCGGCAGGGGCACGCCAGCGCCGTGCTCACCTGGGTCAAGGAGATTTCCCCGGGCAGGGGAAAGGGGAGGGGAGGGTCGGGGTAGCCCGGAACTGCCGGAGCCGCCGGGGCGTGAAATACGGCCTGGATGGCGGGGGATCGCAGCCAGGCGGGGTTTGGGGTAGTGAGTACGGGCATCTCGGCCTGGCTCCACTCCCCTAAATACAGCGGGGTGCTGACCTGTTCTTCCTGGTCCACCGACCGGGGCCGGGTCAGGGTGAGGTTGGGCGCGGCGCCTAACAGATTGTGGAAAAGTTCCGCGGCAAAGTGATGCTGGCTCGGATAGGTTCCGCCCAGGACCAGGCGTTTTTCAGCCGCGGAGAGCAGGGGCAGGGGCCGGGGCGGGGCCGGCAGGGTCCCGGAGTTCATACCCAGGCAGAAGACGTGGGAAAAGTCCAGGCCCCGCATTTCCAGGAGGCCCAGGACCTGGATGCCGGCGGCCTGAATCCCCGGTCCGGGCAGGATAACCCGCTGGGCCCCGATTTTGAGCCACTCCAGAAACTCCCCGGCCTTAAGCCCCTCGGACCCCAGCGCGGTTTCAAGTTCGGGCAGGAGCCCGACGAGGCGATCCCAGGGCTCCCGGTCAGCCTCACCCAGCCCCCGGGGAAACCCCAATTCCTGCCAGGCGGCCCGAAGCCGGTGGCCCCACTGGCCCGCCGGGGCGGTGGACAGCCGGAGGGAATTCCAGATCCGGTCCAGACGCTCCAGCACGGCGGTCTCGGCTTCGGGGGGCCGGGATCGGAGCACCGCCCGGCGCAGCTGATCCCAGCCCTGATCCACCCGCCGCTCCCTAAAGGCCCGGTCCCATTGGGCCGGTGCGCGGCCATGGACCAGCACCTCCCCGTAATACGGCGACAGGAGCAGGGAGACCAGGTCTTCCCGGCGCTCCCGGGCAGCGATGAAGGTCAGGGGCAGCAGGGCGGCCTGAAAGAGGGGGACTTCGGAGAGGTTCGGCCCCTGGGAGAAATTGTAAGCCCAGCCGTCCGGGGACTGGGGCGGCCCGAGCAATTCGGCCAGGACCCGCCGCAGCTGGGGCGTGTAAACGCCGATGGCTGGGGCGGTGACGGCCAGGCGGTGCAGCGGCAGGCCGCTCCGGGCGAGTTCCACCAGTTGGGCCGCCACCCAATTAAGTTCCTGGGCGGGGTCGGGCAGGGCCACCGCCTGGCGCACGTTATCAAGATCGCCCCGCACCTGGAGGTGGACCACCTGGGTGCGGCGGCTGACCTCCTGAAGCCAGAGTTCTTCTAAGGGCGCCGGGGTTTCCAGACCCGCGACCAGCACCCGGGGGGGCAGTTTGATCCTGCCGTCCCTCAGGGCATAGGTGAGATAGGCCGGGAGTTCCCCGGGGCTCAACCAGCCCTCTTGCCGCAGCAGATCGACATAGGTGCGGGTGACCCGGCGGCGCCAGGTTATGAGCGGCGAATAATCCACCGTGGGGCGGGCGTCCCCGCCCGCCATGGCGTAGCGGCACAGAAGGGTGTGGGCCTCGTCCAAGGCCTGGGCCCAGGCCAGATCCGGGGTGGGGCCGGGCGGGGGCGGGGCCGTTTGCAGGGCTTGGCGCCACCGGGCCAGGCGCACCAGGGCCGGGGCCAGGGCGGCTTCCGGCCACAGTCCCTTAAAGAGTTCGGACCACCAGGCGTTGAGGGTCAAGAGCGGCAGCGGTTCCCAGGCGGGGCGGCCGGCCTCCAGCGCCGCCAGACGCTGCCGGTGCCAGACCTGGTGCGCCAGCCGCTGGTGCGGGACGATCCCTAAAGCGCCGGGGCCGGCATGGCCCAGCAGATAGTCTTGCAAGGCGGCGCCGGAGGTGAAGAACCTGGCGGCGGTCAACGGAGTGCTCCTGGGGGCGAGGGCCGGTTACGTTGGGGGAAAAAGGGGAAAAGGGGAAAAGGGAAAAAGGATTTTAGGTGTTTTTTGTCGGGCGGGGATGGGCCGCCGCGCCAAGCGGAAATCTTTTCTGGTTCCCAAGCTCCTGCTTGGGAACCCCCTTTGATGCAAAGCTCTGCTTTGCTCAAAAAAGCCGGCAATCCCGGCGGTGAAAATCCTATTGCCAAGCAGAGCTTGGCGTTTAGATGCGTTCCCAAGCAGGAGCTTGGGAACCAGATGAAGCAGCGCAAGGGCGAAAAGGATTCAGGCGGTTTTTCGTCGGGCGGGGACGGCCCCCCGCACCTGAAACCTCTTGCAAAACCTCTCTTAGGCTGCATAAAAGTTCTCTTAACCAATTAAAGGTTGGGAGGGTTAGTCCCCCTTTCTTAAAGGGGGATTTAGGGGGATTATCAAGCGGTTATTTAATCCCCCCTGCCCCCCTTTAGAAAAGGGGGGTGATTCTGAGATGCCACTCTATGCGAAATTTTCATAGGCAAAATGTTGGTAGCCCCGGCGTCTCGCCGGTGCCTGGTGTAGGGTGCGCCGGGCGCACCCTACATGGCGGGCAATGCCCGCCCTACATCAATAGTTCTTCTATTATACTGCGGTTTTTGGCGAAACCAGTGTAACCCCCGGTCATATTTTATCGCCCACGACAATTACGACCCATTGGTTAGCAGGGTCATTTCTATGGCGACCTTGCTCAATCAGTTTGCCCATTATTGACTCAAGCAAACCTTCTCTGGCGGTTGCTTTAATGCCTGCGTCATTCATCGCTTGTGCGAAAGACGTAGCGAATTTTGCTCCCTTTTCATTACCTGTAGTCGCACGCGCCACTATACCGTTCACCGCTCCAACTTGGACCCCTGCAGCTCCCTGGTTAAATTCTGCATTCACGCCTGCTGCTTTAAGTGCCCGAACGATTTGGTCTGCCAAGGATGCGGCTTCATACGTGAATGGGATAGCACCAACTGCTATGTTCTGTCCTGCAAACTCTTTCATTCGGCTCACAAGGGTTTGCATTTGTTTCTCATTCAGCAACCGTGGCGCTTTTAGTTTTGCTAGCGCAAGTTCGGCTTCGGCTGTGCGAGTCTTTTGTTCCGCTAATTCTCGTTTTAGAGCTTTATCCCTGCTGATACCGGAGACAACAATTGCATATGTAGCAAGTAAACCGAGGACGAGCGCGAAAACAAGAACCCAATTAGACCAATAAAATATATCATCTGCCGACATACCGTGGTCCTTTCTAAATATTCTGCCTAGCGTTGTTCTTGTTGTTGTTTTGGGTTTAGGCATCATGTTCTACCTGATGCGGTGTTGGAAGATAATTGCCGACGGGGGGCGCAGAGGCCCGCCTTACCATCAGATCAAGCCGTATGCTCCTGCCCGCGGGAATTCAAAATCTCCCGCAGTTCATCCCCTTCCAGGACCTCTTTGACCAGGAGGATTTTGGCGGCTTTCTCCAGGACCTCCCGGTCTTTTTCCAGGACATCTTTGGCCCGCTGGTGGGCCCGATTCACCAGCGCCGCCACCTCCTGGTCGATTTCCTGGGCCGTGGCTTCGCTGTAATCCTTGGAGCCGGGGGGCAGCATGGCGTCCAGGAACAGGGGGCGCCGCTCGCGCTCGAAGGTGATGGGCCCCAGGCGTTCGCTCATGCCGTACTCCCGCACCATGGAGCGGGCGATGTCCGTGGCCCGGTAGAGGTCGTTCTGGGCCCCGGTGGAAATCTCGTTGAAGGTCAACTCCTCGGCCACCCGGCCGCCCATCATCACGGCCATGCGGTCTTCCAGCTCGGTCTTGGTCATCAGGTAACGGTCTTCGGTGGGCAGCTGCATGGTGTAGCCCAGGGCGCCGATACCCCGGGGGATGATGGAGACCCGGTGGACCCGGTCGGTGGTGGGCAGGGCTTCGGCCACCAGGGCGTGGCCGGTCTCGTGGTAGGCCACGATCTCCTTTTCCTTGGGGTTCATGACCCGGTTGCGCTTTTCCAGGCCGGCCACCACCCGGTCGATGGCGGCCTCAAAGTCGTCCATCTCGACGGACTCCTTATTCCTGCGGGCTGCCAGCAAGGCGGCTTCGTTGACGATGTTGGCCAAATCCGACCCCACCATGCCGGGGGTGCGGGCCGCCAGGGTGTGGAGGTTGGCCTCCGGGGAGATCTTGATGGTCCGGGTATGGATCTGCAAAATATCTTCCCGGCCCTTGAGGGAGGGCCGATCCACCAGGATGTGGCGGTCGAAGCGCCCGGGGCGGATCAGGGCCGGGTCCAGGATCTCCGGGCGGTTGGTGGCGGCCATGATGATCACCCCTTTGCGGGTGTCAAAACCGTCCATTTCGGACAATAGTTGGTTCAGGGTGTTTTCCCGTTCTTCCGGGCCGCCCATAGGGCTGAAGCCCCGGGCCTTGCCGATGGCGTCCAATTCGTCGATAAAGATAATGCAGGGCGCCTTCTCCTGGGCCGTGGCAAAGAGATCTCGTACTCGGGCGGCGCCCACCCCCACGAACATTTCCACAAAATCGGAGCCCGACAGGCTCATAAAGGGCACCCCGGCCTCCCCGGCCACGGCCCGGGCCAGCAGGGTCTTGCCGGTGCCCGGGGGACCCACCAGCAGGACGCCTTTGGGGAGGCTGCCCCCCAAGACCTGAAATTTGGCCGGGGTCTTCAAGAACTCGATGATTTCTTTCAGTTCCTCTTCGGCTTCTTCCACGCCGGCCACGTCCTGAAAAGTGACCTTGGTTTCGTCCAGGACATAGACTTTGGCCTTACTCTTGCCCACGGTCATCAAACCGCCGGCGCCGCCGGCGCCGATCTTGCGGAAGAAGTAGATCCAGATGCCGATTAAGAGCAGGAAGGGAAAGACCCAGGAAAGGAGAGAAGTGAGCCAGGTCTTTTCTTGGACGGCCCGATAGCTGATGTTGTCCTTGGCCAGGAGCTTCACCAGGTCCGGGTCTTCCAGTCTCACGGCGGAGAATATCGGCTTTTTCTTGTCAAACTGTTTGGCCAGGGTCTGGGGCAGGTCGGGTTTTTCCCTGGCTTTGGCCAATTCGTCGATGCCCTTCGGCAACAGGTTACCCGTGATGGTGTCGGTGCTGACGGTGAGGTCATCGACGCCTTTATTCTGCACCAGGTGGCGAAATTCGCTGTAACTGATCTCCACGGCCTGTTGCATGGCGCTGTAATACTGGAAGATCGACAGCAACAGGATAAAGGCCAGCACATACCAGACGGCGTAACGGGCCATGGAGGAGGGGGGTTTCTCGGTCATGATTACCTCATACCGCTATATTACCGGGTAGTTCGCTCCACATAATATAACGATTGAGGCGGGATAAGCAACCCGATCTTCCCGGGGCCTTGCGCATAGGCGGCAGCCTCCTTATGGTATGAGAGTGTCCCTTAGCCGGGCCGCAGGAAAATTTGCTGGTCGGGGCGGGTTTAAAACCCGCGCCTATAGGGGCTTTGAAGATTTAATTGCAGTCTATACTGACAATTTGCCATCTAAGGAACGACGCATGGAAAATGAACTGAAGAAGGTGGATATTGATAAACTTCCCCTGCCCAAGCTGGTGGAGGCACTGCGCCAGGCCGCCAAAAGCTGCCAGTGCGATGGGACCCGGGAAACCGTCTTTACCTCCCGGGGCCGGGATAACGTCGTGAATTGTCTGGCGTGCGAACCGGTCCATGATGCCCTGCAACTGTTGGAAAAGGCGCTGAAAATTCTGCAACCGGGGCGATAGGGGAGCGTTTCATAGTTAGAAGGACATAAAATCAGGCTTGGAGCACCGCACTTGGCAGGTTAAGTCCCCCTTTAAAAAAGGGGGATTTAGGGGGATTTCAGACGCTTATAAAAATCCCCCCTACCCCCCTTTAGGAAAGGGGGGTAATAACCCGGCTTTTCCCGTGTCACCTGAATTATGAAACCCACCACCAGGTTTGACGACAAACCAGAAAAAAACTGGGTGACAGGGCGGCCGTCTCCGGCTGCCTGATCTCCCTAAAATAAAGCGGGGTGCACCCCTTTGCGGGGAAACTTGGCGAAATATTCCGCCGCCCGGTTGGTAGCCATACGGCCCCGGGGGGTGCGCTGGAGAAAGCCGCACTGGATCAGGTAGGGCTCGTAGACATCCTCCAGGGTGTCCTCTTCTTCACAGAGGGCTGCGGCCAGGGTGCCCAGGCCCACCGGCCCGCCGTCGTATTTCTCCAGGATGGTGAGCAGGATCTGGCGGTCCATGCGGTCGAACCCCAACTGGTCGACGTCCAGCAGGGTGAGGGCGGCGTCGGCGCAGTCCCGGTCGATGCGGCCGTCGCCCCGGACCTGGGCGTAGTCCCGGACGCGTTTTAAGAGACGGTTGGCGATGCGAGGCGTGCCCCGGGAACGCCGGGAGATTTCCCAGGTGCCGTCGGCATCGATCTCCACCCCCAGCACCTGGGCGGCCCTCCGGGTGATCTGGGCCAGCTCTTCCACCCGATAAAAATCCACCCTGAGCATCAAGCCGAAGCGGTCCCTGAGGGCTGGAGTGAGGAGACCGGCCCGGGTGGTGGCCCCCACCAGGGTGAAGTGGGGCAGATCCAGCTTCAGGGAGCGGGCCCCCGGCCCCTGGCCGATGATGAGGTCCAGGTTGAAGTCCTCCATGGCCGGATAGAGGATTTCTTCAACGATAGTGGGCAGGCGGTGGACTTCGTCGATGAACAGGACGTCTTTGGGAGCCAGGTTGGTGAGCAGGGCCGCCAGGTCTCCGGCCCGTTCCACCACCGGCCCCGAGGTGGACTTAATGCCGCCGCCCATCTCGTGGGCGATGATAAAGGCCAGGGTGGTTTTGCCCAGACCCGGGGGACCGTGCACCAGGATGTGGTCCACGGCCTCGCCCCGGGCCCGGGCCGCCTCCAGGGCGATCTCGAGATTGCGCCGCAGTTCCTCCTGGCCCACGAACTCGGCCAGACTCCGGGGCCGCAGCCCTGCCTCCAAGCCCAGGTCATCCGCCTGGAGCCGGGGATTGACGATGCGTTCATCCTGGCTCATGTGCGGCTAATGTACCTCAGGGTCGGCATATTTGCAAGCCGGTCCCGCCGCCGGCCCCGGAGCGCCACCCTTGGCCCCGGGGAGGTAATGGGCTGGAGTTTTGGGGGGAGAGGGGATAATATTAAAAGATAGCCTTTTATCATGGTGCGCGGTGCGCACCCTAGATTAGCTGCATATGTGTTCTGTCACCTAAGATTGGAAAACGAGGGTTTTAAGTCCCCCTTTCCTAAAGGGGGATTTAGAGGGATTATCAATCGCTTATTTAATCCCCCCTGCCCCCCTTTAGAAAAGGGGGGCGATTCTGTCCCAACTGAAGCTCCCTCGGTTGATCCAAAATGATTCCGAAAATCGGTTTTGAAATGACTTAAAGTCAAAGCCCCGATCCCTTGCCTCCATAATGGCCCCAGTGTCGTGTCCCAGATGTTCCTTTAACAAATATTTAGCACTTTTCGTAGGGGCGGACCCATGTGTCCGCCCTGATTGAGGGCGCACACGGGGGTGCGCTACAAAACTTAGGTCAAGGACATAACCCTATGCCGCCAGCTCAGCCAAGGCCCGGGCGGCGAAGTCCAGGGTCGGGTCCAGTTCCAGGGCCTGTTTGAGCACGTACGCGGCCTCCTTGCGGTGCCCCAGCCGCTGTAAATTGATCCCCAGGTTGGCGTAGTCGATGGCCGAGCCCGGGTCAAGTTCGATGACCTTCTCGAAGCAGGCCACCGCCTGTTGATAATCCTCCAGCTTGAAGCAGCAAAAACCCAGGAAATGTTGGGCCTCCTTGAGGTTTGGGTCCAGTCCCAGGGCCCGGGTGAAGGACTCGGCGGCCTCTTGGAAGTAACCCAGGTCTTTCTGGCAGGTGCCCAGGTGGACGTAGATGCTGGGCAGTTCGTGGGCCGGCGGGTTGAGTTCCAGGGCCCGGCGGAAGTGTTCCATGGCCTCACCGGCCCGGTCCTGGTTTTCCAGGGCCAGGCCCAGGAAGAAGTGGACGTCGAAGCGGGCCGGGAAGGCGGCGTTGAGTTGCGCCAGGGCTGCCAGGGCCTCAAGGGGCGGGGCGTACAGGGCCGCGGTCTTGGCCAGGTGAAAAATGACGTTGGTGTTGCGGGTGCGGTCCAGGAAATGGGTGCCGGGGATCAACACGTAAACCGCCGGGAGATTGAGTGCGGGGTGGGTGACGTTGACCACCAGGACTTCCAGCCCCAGGCGGGACAGGGCCTCCAGGCACAGGCGAATCTCGTCCTTGAGGTTGGGCCGGGAGAGGTTGGGGAGGCTGTCCAGAGGCTTTTGAGGGCCGGGAGCCATGAGATAAGCCGCCTCCTCCAGGGTCTCATACTTGGGGAGCGTGGGCCGGTAGCTGGTGCGGCGGTGGAAATCCCCGGCCAGCTGGGCCACCTCGGTTAAGGCCCGAATCAGGGACTTGGTGGGGTCGGTGGTGGTGCCGGCGGCGAAGACGATCTCGCTGCTCTCCGGGAAGGTAGACGGGTCGTAGGCCAGGGCCGCCACCGTGGGGATGCCGGTGTCCAGAGAGAAATCCCGCAGGTGGAGGACAATGCCGTTCCGGTGAAATTTTTCCAGCAGCTCCCGTGCGACGGGGTCGGTGACCGACTCGGGGTCGATGGCCGGGGTGGGGCGGCGTTCATAGCTGATGATGGAGCCCACGTGGCGCTCCACCACTTCGCCCAGGGCCTGGAGCACCGCCTCCTCCAGGCAGTTGCCGGCGGCCGGGCCGTTATATTCCTGGATGAGGTAGAACCAGTGGATGGGCAGATAGACCGCCTCGCCCCGGGTGAGGTTGGTGGCGGGCACGAAATAGAGCGGCCAGTCCTCATAAAGCCGGGCCGCGGCCGCGGCCGCGGGCGAGTCGTCGAACAGGGAGCGGCAGAGCAACGAGAAGGGCAGGGCCTGGCCGGCCAGGTTTCGGGGACAGCCGAAGTCCAGGGGGCCGTCATCCAGATAAGTAAAGAAGCTGAACCGCTCCACCAACTCCATGAGCGCGGAGGCCTCGGCCTGGACCGGGGTGGCCCCTTTGCCCATCTGCTTATGGGTGGGCACTACCCGGCGGGCGTCCACCCCCAGGAGGCTGAGGTACACGGGGATATCCAGGCGGCCCGTGTCGATGCGCCTGGTGTCCTGGAGGAGCTTGAGGTCCAGGGCCCCCAGGCGGTGTCGCACCAGGCGGATGGTCTCCTCCGGGGTCAGGAGCTTGTCCTGATCGTAGGTGTAGCCTTTCAAGGTGTCGGTGAGGTTCAGGATTCCCAGCATGAGTCTTAATCTCCTGACGGAATTATGACCTGATCACCGGATTTATGCAATCCATGGGCCAGTACTGGACCGGTGGCAAATCTTGAGATTCGACCGGACCACTTCCCAATTTACCTGCCCCCCGAAAACTGGTCCGCATGTTAAGTTAGCGTGGTGGTTCTGGAATGGAAGGGGAACTACCGGGCACATCTCCTGGAGAGCTGAGGCGGCACCGGTGCTTAACTTGCTTTTTTCGGGGGGGCGGCGGGCTCCGGAGCAATATGCCGCAAGGCCGCGATCCCGCGGAGAATCCGGGCCAGGCTCGCCTCGGGGGTTTCGCCGTGCGTTATGACCTCGATATCCGGCCGCACCGGGGTGTCAAAGACGTCGTCAATTCCGGTAAAATGTTGGATTTCCCCGGCCAGGGCCTTGCGATAGAGGCCTTTGGGGTCACGGCGGATGCAGACTTCCAAGGGGCAGTTGAGGTAAACTTCGATATAGTTGCCGATGGTGGACCGCACTTCTTCCCGAATCGCGTGGTAGGGGCAGATGGCCGCCACGATGGTCACTACCTGTTGGTGGACCAGGTTTTGAGCCATGGCCGCAATGCGTCGCAGGTTGGTCACCCGGTCCCCGGGGGTAAAGCCCAACCCCTTGCTCAGGGTAGTCCGCACGATGTCGCCGTCCAGGACCTCGACCTTGAAGCCACGTTGGGACAGCGCCCGGGCCAGCAACTGGGCCAGGGTGGTTTTTCCCGAGGCGCTCAACCCCATCAACCAGACGCAAAACGCCCCATTCACGGCAGCCGGTGGTTCCGGCACATCCCCCGACGAATTATGCAAGCCCAAGTCCCTCACTTTTGCTGGATGGATCTGCCCCGTGGTCTGGCGGCGGCGACAGGGGCGCAATAATCGTCTATTATAACTGGGGATGGACCGGGAAGAAAGCCCCCAGGGACCCTTGAATCCATGGCCGGGGGCACATGCATCAGCTATAACGGATCAGGCCCCTGGAACAAAAATTTGAATATAGACAGCAAATTATATTATTGCTGTAATTACTATAAGTTAATCGTTATAAGGTGCTGAGTGAGATTGACGCGGTATAAAATATTGAACCGGAATCAGGCAGCGAAAAAACATAACCTGCAGTAAATACAGATAAAAATGGCTTATTGGGTAGATGGCACGCTTTCTGCATATTTATAAAGGGGTATATGGACGACATTTAAGGTACCCACATCCCCCCCTTAATCAAAGTTCATATACCATTTTCTCCTTTCACCGACTGGCCGGATACCTCCCCCATCTGGCCAGTTATTTTTTTGGCCCCCTGACCGCATAACCTTCGAGGTGAGGAGACCGGCGACCCACGGGGCCCGCAGGTCCGGTCACGGCGCCGGGGACTCATCCTGGAGCGCCAGGATTTTCTCGCCGCACTCCTCGGCGGTGAGCCGGCCGGCAAAAAATTCCTTCAGCGCAGCCAGGAAAGGATTGGTAGCGAAGACCTCCTGCAACCCCACCCGGTCTCCCAGGTCGGGGAATTTCAAGTCGATTTTGAAGTGGCCCGCCATCTCCCGGAAGACCTCCAGTTGCTGGATCTCGGCCTGGCGCATCTGGCCTTCGACCTGAAAAAGCAGCTTGCGCAACCC